>NZ_JBNDYG010000154.1:0-323 GCF_049893405.1 Paenibacillus sp. Dod16 | reverse complement strand
TAACAAGGTAGCCGTATCGGAAGGTGCGGCTGGATCACCTCCTTTCTATGGAGAATCGTTTCCTGCAACGGAAACATTCAAATATGACTTCAATGAAGTCACCCTTAAATCAGGTTTAGGCCTGTTACTCACTCGTTGGTCAGTTTTGAAAGATTAATTCTTTCACCATGAATACGTTTGGTGGCGATAGCGGAAGGGTTCCACGCGTACCCATACCGAACACGACCGTTAAGCCTTCCAGCGCCGATGGTACTTGGACCGAAGGGTCCCGGGAGAGTAGGACGTCGCCAAGCGTATTTTATATGGGCCCTTAGCTCAGCTGG
>NZ_JBNDYG010000153.1:0-325 GCF_049893405.1 Paenibacillus sp. Dod16 | reverse complement strand
TAACTCCATGTGAGACGTCCCACAACCCCAGAGAGCAAGCTCTCTGGTTTAGGCTGTTCCGCGTTCGCTCGCCGCTACTGACGGAATCACTCTTGTTTTCTCTTCCTCCAGGTACTTAGATGTTTCAGTTCCCTGGGTATGCCTCCTCGCATCCTATGTATTCAGATACGGGTAACTAGCTATTACACTAGCTGGGTTTCCCCATTCGGACATCCCCGGATCGAAGCTTGCTTACAGCTCCCCGAGGCAGTATCGTTGTTCGCCACGTCCTTCTTCGGCTCCTAGCGCCTAGGCATCCTCCGTGTGCTCTTAGTAGCTTAACCAA
>NZ_JBNDYG010000152.1:0-351 GCF_049893405.1 Paenibacillus sp. Dod16 | reverse complement strand
CTTCAGATTGTCGAGAAACCCTGCACTTTTTTCAAAGTACAGGGTTTCTCCCTTTTTAAGTGGTCACCTCAAGAGGGGAAATGGGGGGATTACCCCCTGTTTTCCAGGCGATCCAAGTGGATCGCCATCTTCTTCATATTCTGCACGGTTGCTGTCATCAGAGCTTGTTCCCTGACGTTTTGCAACCCGCGCAACCGGCAATAGCGAAACCCATGGAGCTCTTTGGCATCCGCGAAGCTTCGCTCAATCGTTTCTTTTCGTTTTCGGTATAAATACTTGCCGGATCGGCTGAGCCGGTTGTTTCGCACCCATTCCTTGCTGTCCTCCCAGACATGGCGCGTGACGATCTTG
>NZ_JBNDYG010000151.1:0-373 GCF_049893405.1 Paenibacillus sp. Dod16 | reverse complement strand
TTGAATGCAGCTGCCTTGCTCATGCATCTGGGACACACCCGCGTACCCGGGACGAGCGCGCTTCCGCATGCCGCGCAAACCGGATCCCCTTCGTCACGATAAATCCGGACGGGGCGATTGGCGGCCATATCGTTCAGGATTTGAGCGATATAGCCGTACCTGGACGCATGCTGCATCGTCACCCTGACGATGATTCGTTTAGTCCCGTTCTCCGTGGCTTCAAGCACCGCATTGCCAACGAACGGCACCAGATGATAATCGCAGGCGTCCGCGATGTTCCCGTGATCCCTCACTTGGCCGTCCCGCACATGCGCCCACCTGCCGCTGCCGATCGCCAGGTATCCCTCCACCCGCCGCCCATCCAGCGACAGGT
>NZ_JBNDYG010000150.1:0-373 GCF_049893405.1 Paenibacillus sp. Dod16 | reverse complement strand
ATATGACTTCAATGAAGTCACCCTTAAATCAGGTTTAGGCCTGTTACTCACTCGTTGGTCAGTTTTGAGAGTTCAACTCTCAAAACTTGTTGATTCCAGATCTTTCTTGTAGACAAGATCGTGAGGAATTGATAAGATATTCTTCCGGCTGTTAAACAGCCGATTGAATTTGATCCTTGAAAACTAGATAACGAAACGAATTTGCGCAATTAGAAATATCCTTTTAGCTGAACTTGTGTCAAGCGATTGATCAAGTTTAATAAAAAAGTAGCGCGAAGGTTTTGGGATCATCGATCCTTTGGAAGTTCGTTTTCACCTATTAACTCGTTTAGTAGATCAGGAAACAAACGGACAACAGAGCGATGAGCACAAT
>NZ_JBNDYG010000149.1:0-374 GCF_049893405.1 Paenibacillus sp. Dod16 | reverse complement strand
AAGCGTGGCGAGTTGATGATCTCGGAAAACCAATGCCGGGTATGGAAACGCGGCCGGGAGATCCAGCTTACGCCTACCGAATTCAAACTCCTCCTGACCCTTGCTTCCAGGCCTGGCGTGGTTTACAGCCGCCTGCAGCTGCTTCAGGCGGCCATGGAGGATGATATCCACAATGATGAACGGACCGCAGACGCCCATATCAGCCGAATCCGCAAAAAAATCGAAGATGACCCGGCCGAGCCCGTTTTTGTCAAAACGGTGTATGGATTCGGTTACCGGTTTGAGCAGCAGCCATGAGCGTGGGCCGCAAAATATTCATCGTCCTCTCATCGTTCATTATCGGTTTCAGCACCGTCTTCGTTCTTCTTACTTAT
>NZ_JBNDYG010000148.1:0-387 GCF_049893405.1 Paenibacillus sp. Dod16 | reverse complement strand
AAAGGTCTACCTGAGTTTCCCTTACGTGTATCTGTAAGTCCATCTAACCCACTGGTCGTGTATGCACTCTTCCAACGTTTTGCAGCCTTATTTACACGAACCATTCCGAGGATTTCAATGTCAAAGCCGCAGGACTCAAAGATTTCTCTCGGTAGTCGACCTGACTCATATTCTGCAATAAATAAGCGTTTGAATTCATCTGTGTACGTAATACTCTTTTGACTTACGCTTTTCACATACGGATTGGATTTTATCTTGTTCACATCACGTTGACTAAATAACTTAATACTCATGGTTTTCTCCCCGAATTTTATTTCCTTAAGTATATAGAAAAGTACCCCGTAGAGTAGACCTTTTTTAGGTGTCTACTCTACGGGGTACATTTTA
>NZ_JBNDYG010000147.1:0-402 GCF_049893405.1 Paenibacillus sp. Dod16 | reverse complement strand
TTAAGCTTAAGCGGACACTTGTTCCGCTATTGCCGGCATATCACAGCAAAAAACAGGCAAAAGCCGAGAATAACGGATTCTGTGTCCGCAAAGCCTTAAATTTGGCACTGTTGTTGGCAAATAGCGGACCTCCTGTCCGCATCTCTCCGCGCATATCGCACATCGTCAGCACAGGGGGCGGCGCGCTCGGTGCGTGCACACAGGCGCCGCCGCGCTCGGTGCGTGCGCACAGGGGACAGCGCTCGGTGCGGGGACGCCGCGAACGGTGTACAGACATAAGACCTGCTCCGTGCGGACCGTGATTCCGCTATTTGCAAACAAAGGTACTAAAATTAAGCTTAAGCGGACACTTGTTCCGCTATTGCCGGCATATCACAGCAAAAAACAGGCAAAAGCCGAGAA
>NZ_JBNDYG010000146.1:0-406 GCF_049893405.1 Paenibacillus sp. Dod16 | reverse complement strand
GGGCATCCCCGCCCATCGTGGTGTAAATCTGAAAACCGCCGATGTTAACGTCGTCCTCGGTAAGGCCCCACTTCTCTTCTGCCTCTTCCATGACATAATCGATAAACGCTGTATATTTCTGCTGTCTTTCAGGCGGTGTATAAGCATAGTCCACTTTTTTGGCTTCCGCTGCCTCTTCGGCCGTGATATACCCCTGCTGTTCCATCAGGGTCAATACGACCGCACGACGCTCTTTGGAGAGGTCAGGATTCTTAAGCGGATTATATCGGGACGGTCCCTTCGGCATTGCCGCAAGTGTCGCCATTTCCCATAAATCCAGCTTGTTCAGATCCGACTTGCCGAAATAACGCTCGGATGCGGCTTTGATGCCGTAATAAGGTCCTCCGAAGTTAATCCGGTTTAAATA
>NZ_JBNDYG010000145.1:0-406 GCF_049893405.1 Paenibacillus sp. Dod16 | reverse complement strand
TAACTCCATGTGAGACGTCCCACAACCCCAGAGAGCAAGCTCTCTGGTTTAGGCTGTTCCGCGTTCGCTCGCCGCTACTGACGGAATCACTCTTGTTTTCTCTTCCTCCAGGTACTTAGATGTTTCAGTTCCCTGGGTATGCCTCCTCGTATCCTATGTATTCAGATACGGGTAACTGACTATTACATCAGCTGGGTTTCCCCATTCGGACATCCCCGGATCGAAGCTTGCTTACAGCTCCCCGAGGCAGTATCGTTGTTCGCCACGTCCTTCTTCGGCTCCTAGCGCCTAGGCATCCTCCGTGTGCTCTTAGTAGCTTAACCATCGCTTCATATTTGCCTGATTCTCTTCCCTTGTTACCAAAAGTCGTTCATCATGCAAATATTCCGCTCTATGCTACTCTTTA
>NZ_JBNDYG010000144.1:0-410 GCF_049893405.1 Paenibacillus sp. Dod16 | reverse complement strand
GGCGCGCAGAAGCTGAATGTGGCATTTCTTGTTTCGTTTGCGTTCGCGGTTGCGGCTTCGGCTAATCTGCCGGTGCTGCTGTTCACGCTATTTTGGCGGAGATTTAATACGTATGGGGCCATGTCGAGCATTGCCGCCGGATTGATATCCTCCTTGCTGCTCATGGCCGTGGGGCCTAACGTCATGGATCCCGGGGCCGGCTGGATCCGGGCGGAAGCGATTTTCCCGCTCAAGCATCCGGGTATCGTGTCCATTCCGATTGGTTTCGCTGGCGGTATTCTCGGTACCCTGCTATCCGGCAAAGTCGGCTCAAGCGGCCGATTCGAGACGATGCAGGCCATTGCCCATGTGGCCCCGGATGAGATTCGTACCCGCGAGCCGGGGTGACGTTTCATACCTCGGGATTATCC
>NZ_JBNDYG010000143.1:0-443 GCF_049893405.1 Paenibacillus sp. Dod16 | reverse complement strand
CGCCCGCGCACAGGTCGCGAAAGGGACTCTGTACTATAACTTCCCGGGTAAATCCCAGCTCTTCAAGACGGTGGTGAAGCAGGGCTTCGAAGATATCATGCAGCGGACAGAGGCAGATCTGAATTCCTCCCTGCCGATGAAGGAGAAGATGCAACGCACCATTCGCCATCATCTGGATCTGTTTCTCGAATCCCGCCATTTCTCGCACATCGTGTTTAATGAGATCTCGAACGGCATCGAGCAGGATGTCCTGGATGAGTTAAAGGAGCTAAAAAGGAATTATTTAAACTTTCTCGCAAGGATGATTGAGGAAGGTCAGTGTGAGGAGAACTTGTGCCGTGCCGTTGATCCCGACTTGGCCGCTGCCAGCATTGTCGGTACGCTGGAGAGTACCTGCAATTATTACCTGAATCATCAAGATCGGTATTCGCGAGAGGATCTGG
>NZ_JBNDYG010000142.1:0-444 GCF_049893405.1 Paenibacillus sp. Dod16 | reverse complement strand
TATCGATGACTCGATAACGGTCTTTATGGTTGTTCGCTTGGCGACGTCCTACTCTCCCGGGACCCTTCGGTCCAAGTACCATCGGCGCTGGAAGGCTTAACGGTCGTGTTCGGTATGGGAACGCGTGGAACCCTTCCGCCATCGCCACCAAACGGCTCAGATGCTTAATCACCTGAAAACTAGATACGAAACGAAATTTGCGTTGATTAGAATCCGTAGCATTACCCGATGTGGTATCGGGGTCCCCGGAAAGTATTTGGCGTTGCTCCAAAGCTTCGCTTCACTTTTTGGGGTAATTTGGATAAGCCCTCGACCGATTAGTATTGGTCAGCTCCATGCATTGCTGCACTTCCACCTCCAACCTATCTACCTCGTCGTCTTCAAGGGGTCTTACTAGTTGGGAAATCTCATCTTGAGGGGGGCTTCACGCTTAGATGCTTTCAG
>NZ_JBNDYG010000141.1:0-455 GCF_049893405.1 Paenibacillus sp. Dod16 | reverse complement strand
TGAAGCCCCCCTCAAGATGAGATTTCCCAACTAGTAAGACCCCTTGAAGACGACGAGGTAGATAGGTTGGAGGTGGAAGTGCAGCAATGCATGGAGCTGACCAATACTAATCGGTCGAGGGCTTATCCAAATGACCCCAAAAAGTGAAGCGAAGCTTTGGAGCAACGCCGAATACTTTCCGGGGACCCCGATACCACATCGGGTGAATGCTACGGATTCTAATCAACGCAAATTTCGTTTCGTATCTAGTTTTCAGGTGATCAAAACTGAATTGTAAGTGTACAAGCTATACTTGCAAGGAGGATGATCGCGGCATTTGGCGATGCCGGATCCTGAATATACGTTTGGTGGCGATAGCGGAAGGGTTCCACGCGTACCCATACCGAACACGACCGTTAAGCCTTCCAGCGCCGATGGTACTTGGACCGAAGGGTCCCGGGAGAGTAGGACGTCGC
>NZ_JBNDYG010000140.1:0-473 GCF_049893405.1 Paenibacillus sp. Dod16 | reverse complement strand
TGGTATTATCCCCTTTTAGTAGACAAGAGAAAAAAGACATCTGTTAAGATGGACTTAATCTTGCCTAACGAAGGGGATTTTTTCATGGCTAAAAAAGGACAAACTTACCAACGGTACTCCTTGGAATTAAAATTGGAGGCGGCCCGGCTGGTCAACGAAGAACATATGAGTATTCGCGAAGTAGCACAACGTTTAGGTATTCAAAATAAATCTCAAGTACAAGTATGGGCGGCGAAAACGAAACGTGGAATGAGCCTAGAACCTGCCGCATCCAAACGGGGACGCCCCAGAACGAAGTTTTCCAGTATGGAAGAAGAGATGGCCTACTTGCGAGCGGAGATTGAATATTTAAAAAAGCAGTATCCAAATCTACACAAGGAGTGACGAGTAAAGCAGCTAGATTTCAGATCATAGAGGACTTGCGAGTACACCATCGTCTTGTTTGGCTCTTGAAGTTAGCCGCGGTTTCCCGT
>NZ_JBNDYG010000139.1:0-526 GCF_049893405.1 Paenibacillus sp. Dod16 | reverse complement strand
ATATGACTTCAATGAAGTCACCCTTAAATCAGGTTTAGGCCTGTTACTCACTCGTTGGTCAGTTTTGAGAGTTCAACTCTCAAAACTTGTTGATTCCAGATCTTTCTTGTAGACAAGATCGTGAGGAATTGATAAGATATTCTTCCGGCCGTTAAACAGCCGATTGAATTTGATCCTTGAAAACTAGATAACGAAACGAATTTGCGCAATTAGAAATATCCTTTTAGCTGAACTTGTGTCAAAACAAGTTTAAATAAAACGGTAGCAGCGAAGGTTTTGGGATCATCGATCCTTTGGAAGTTGGTTTCCACCTATTAACTCGTTTAGTAGATCAGGAAACAAACGGACAACAGAGCGATGAGCACAATAACCGGAGCATTGGTTAAGCTACTAAGAGCACACGGAGGATGCCTAGGCGCTAGGAGCCGAAGAAGGACGTGGCGAACAACGATACTGCCTCGGGGAGCTGTAAGCAAGCTTCGATCCGGGGATGTCCGAATGGGGAAACCCAGCTAGTGTAATAGCT
>NZ_JBNDYG010000138.1:0-529 GCF_049893405.1 Paenibacillus sp. Dod16 | reverse complement strand
CGTTTGGTGGCGATAGCGGAAGGGTTCCACGCGTACCCATACCGAACACGACCGTTAAGCCTTCCAGCGCCGATGGTACTTGGACCGAAGGGTCCCGGGAGAGTAGGACGTCGCCAAGCGTATTTTATATGGGCCCTTAGCTCAGCTGGGAGAGCGCCTGCCTTGCACGCAGGAGGTCAGGGGTTCGATCCCCCTTGGCTCCACCATAAACTTTCATGTCACTTCCATAAATTGCAGGTTGAACTGCAAGATATCATGTGGTATGATAATCTTCCGGTCGAAAGACTGGGGTTGATCCTTGAAAACTAGATAACGAAACGAATTTGCGCAATTAGAAATATCCTTCTCTAACGACTTGTGTCAAGTGATTGACCAAGAAGTAAAGAGTAGCATAGAGCGGAATATTTGCATGATGAACGACTTTTGGTAACAAGGGAAGAGAATCAGGCAAATATGAAGCGATGGTTAAGCTACTAAGAGCACACGGAGGATGCCTAGGCGCTAGGAGCCGAAGAAGGACGTGGCGAAC
>NZ_JBNDYG010000137.1:0-546 GCF_049893405.1 Paenibacillus sp. Dod16 | reverse complement strand
GTTCGCCACGTCCTTCTTCGGCTCCTAGCGCCTAGGCATCCTCCGTGTGCTCTTAGTAGCTTAACCATCGCTTCATATTTGCCTGATTCTCTTCCCTTGTTACCAAAAGTCGTTCATCATGCAAATATTCCGCTCTATGCTACTCTTTATTTCTTGGTCAATCACTTGACACAAGTCGTTAGAGAAGGATATTTCTAATTGCGCAAATTCGTTTCGTTATCTAGTTTTCAAGGATCAATTGTATAACTTATAGATGAAATTAATTTGGTGGAGCCAAGGGGGATCGAACCCCTGACCTCCTGCGTGCAAGGCAGGCGCTCTCCCAGCTGAGCTATAGCCCCATAATTTCACTCCAAAAGTGAAGTATGGCTTCGAGGTTGATTCCGATTAACTACCGGAGGCCTCGTCACTTATCTTATGAAGTTAGTATTTATATGGTGGGCCCTAGTGGACTCGAACCACCGACCTCACCCTTATCAGGGGTGCGCTCTAACCAGCTGAGCTAAGGGCCCATATAAAATACGCTTGGCGACGTCCTACTCTCCC
>NZ_JBNDYG010000136.1:0-568 GCF_049893405.1 Paenibacillus sp. Dod16 | reverse complement strand
CCAGCCGCCGAAGGTGGGGTAGATGATTGGGGTGAAGTCGTAACAAGGTAGCCGTATCGGAAGGTGCGGCTGGATCACCTCCTTTCTATGGAGAATCGTTTCCTGCAACGGAAACATTCAAATATGACTTCAATGAAGTCACCCTTAAAATCAGGTTTAGGCCTGTTACTCACTCGTTGGTCAGTTTTGAGAGTTCAACTCTCATTTGATCCTTGAAAACTAGATAACGAAACGAATTTGCGCAATTAGAAATATCCTTTTAGCTGAACTTGTGTCAAGTGATTGATCAAGTTTAATAAAAAGTAGCGCGAAGGTTTTGGGATCATCGATCCTTTGGAAGTTGGTTTCCACCTATTAACTCGGTTAGTAGATCAGGAAACAAACGGACAACAGAGCGATGAGCACAATAACCGGAGCAGTTGGTTAAGCTACTAAGAGCACACGGAGGATGCCTAGGCGCTAGGAGCCGAAGAAGGACGTGGCGAACAACGATACTGCCTCGGGGAGCTGTAAGCAAGCTTCGATCCGGGGATGTCCGAATGGGGAAACCCAGCTAGTGTAATAGCTA
>NZ_JBNDYG010000135.1:0-581 GCF_049893405.1 Paenibacillus sp. Dod16 | reverse complement strand
AGTTCTTCCTTAAAATGTTCCACACTTTCAAACTCTTTGTAGTACAGAAACTCCGACTTAAGAATGCCGAAGAAATTCTCTATGACGGCATTGTCGTAACAATTCCCTTTTCGTGACATGCTTTGGAGAATGCCACTCGACTTAAGCGCATGGCGATACGGCTTCATTTGGTAATGCCATCCTTGATCTGAATGAAGGAGAAGTTGGTGTTCTTCTGGCAGACGCTTCAGTCCTGCATCCAGCATCTCGGATACCAGAGAATAGGTTGGTCGTGAACCCATGGTATAGGTGATAATTTCCCCGTTGAATAAGTCCAAAATGGGCGATAGATACAGCTTTTCTCCAAATAACTTAAACTCCGTAATGTCCGTCACCCATTTCTCATTTGGCGCCCCAGCCGTGAACTGGCGGTCCAGATGATTCGGTGCAATCTTGCCGACGGTCCCTTTATATGACTTATACTTTTTCATGCGAACCAGGCATTGAAGGCCCATCTTCTTCATGAGTCTCTGAACCTTTTTGTGGTTAACTTTCCACCCACGGACTGCCAGTTCATCACGAATACGGCGATATCCGTAACG
>NZ_JBNDYG010000134.1:0-583 GCF_049893405.1 Paenibacillus sp. Dod16 | reverse complement strand
AGTTGCCAGACGGCTTGTGCTTTGTCTTGTTTGGTGATTTTTCCTTGTTTCGAACTAAGGCATTCAACTTTTTTAGATACTCATTTTCCATTTCAAGCTGTTTGATACGTTCTTCGAGTGCTTCGACAGACCCTTGAACTACGGATCGTYTGGTRGACGAATTGGAATTTTTCTTCATGGATGGACGCCCTTTCTTTTTTGGCTCAAGGGCTTCTAAACCGCCTGTCTCCATCTTTCTCTGCCAGGAATACAACATGGAGAAGTCCGGAAGCTTAAACAAARCAGCGGTATCCATGAGAGAAGAGTCTGATTGAGCCATATGATTGAGTACGTCCAGTTTAAAGCTTGCCGGATATTTTGTATAGCCGTTAGTAAAGGCAGTCTCACCATGCATCTTATAGAGCTTCAACCAATATTGGAATTGAGACTTGGTAACGCCCAYTTGATTTGCGTATTCGGTCTGAGATAGAAGATCAGAGTCATACCCTTGAATTAATGCCAATTTGCTATCCTTAGTAAATTTAGTCATAAAAMAACTGCACCTCCAACTGTTAGATGTGTCTAACAATTGGGGTGCAGTTCA
>NZ_JBNDYG010000133.1:0-657 GCF_049893405.1 Paenibacillus sp. Dod16 | reverse complement strand
TAAAATGTACCCCATGTAAAGGACAATTAAAAAAGGTTAGGCACTTTGAAGAAGATGATTTCTGTACTGTACAGGAGTCATCTTCTTTAAGTTCCATTGATATCGATAGTGGTTGTAATACGTCATATAGCTTTTAATCTCTTGTTTTAATTCATCTAATGATTCGCATGATTTAATTTCTGTTTCATCTTTAAAGTGTCCAAAGAATGATTCTTGAGGGGCGTTATCCCAACAGTTTCCACGTCTGGACATGGATTGTTTTAACCCTACTTTTTTTACAAGCTTTTGAAACGTTGGATTTGTGTAGTGGAATCCTTGATCAGAATGAATCAGTGCATCTGATGTAAGTGTTATTGACCGGTTATTTTTTAGCTTTTTAACCGTTTCTAGTGCAATATCAAGCGTAATCTTATCCGAAACCTGATAAGCCAAAATTTCATTGGTGGATGCATCTTGAATCGTAGAGAGATATGCTTTCTTCCCTTGTCCATAAAATAAATAGGTAATGTCAGTAAGTAGTACTTTCCCAGGAGTTTCTTGTTTGAATTTACGGTTTAATTCATTTTTTAATACACGATGTTCCTGCGTAGCCTTAGCCATTTGACGATAAGGATTTGCTTTTCGGATGGGGCAAACAATGTTATATTTTTTCATTAT
>NZ_JBNDYG010000132.1:0-672 GCF_049893405.1 Paenibacillus sp. Dod16 | reverse complement strand
ATCCATTTTGATAACGCATAACTGCTTGTAATTTTTCGTCCGAACTAAAATTAGCCATAGAAAAAACTGCACCTCCAATGTTAGATGGTGTCTAACAATTGGGGTGCAGTTCAATCCCGGTGGTTTTTTATTGTTACTCCTGAATTTGTTGGAGTACATTCATTACATCATCAAGGTCTCCAGTGGAGGTTGAGACATTAAACAGATGATCATTCAAGAATAAATGTGCGGCTATTCTATGTTCGCCATCTACATAAACAACGGTATGGCCGTTGATTTCGGTAACTTCTGTCGGTTCTTTATAGAAGCCCTTTATAGTCTCGATGGTACTTCCCTCGACAGGTACTTGATTTACAATAATCTCAGCACCATTTTGCGATTGGTATCTTGCTATGAAATGAAACTCGCCAGGAGCAACTTCATTAGCAGTGGTAGGGGCGAGTTGTTTCAAATTAGGAACGTCACTGCTTTGTGCAGCACTTATTCCTACAGGAGCTGTGTCCTTGATTGATTCAGGAATACGCACTTCAACACCCTCTGGAAGCTGAGACAGATCAACTCTCTTGTCTTGAACTCCCGGATCAGGCGGGACTACTGTTTCTTGAGTGTTTGAGGCGGTAATTCCTTACTGTTTCTTGAGTGTTTGAGGCGGTAATTCCTTCACTTTGTTGT
>NZ_JBNDYG010000131.1:0-721 GCF_049893405.1 Paenibacillus sp. Dod16 | reverse complement strand
TCAGTAAGTAGTACTTTCCCAGGAGTTTCTTGTTTGAATTTACGGTTTAATTCATTTTTTAATACACGATGTTCCTGCGTAGCCTTAGCCATTTGACGATAAGGATTTGCTTTTCGGATGGGGCAAACAATGTTATATTTTTTCATTATTCTACGGATCCGTTTTAAGTTAAAGTTCACACCAAATTGAAGGGCTAACGTCATCTTAATCTGACGTGCTCCTTTTTTGCGATTGCGGTAACKAAAGGCTTTGAGGACCCATTCCTTAGCCTTTTCATCCTGTAGATCCCTCTGATTGCGACATAGCTGTGCCTGCATTGAAAAATGATTATAGTAGCCTGATCTGGATACACCAGCGATCTGACATAGGTACTTGACCATACGAATAAGGTGAAACTTTTGGATAACGGAATGAATTAATGTGAATTTTGTTGTATTAGCTATTTGAATTTCTTGTTCATCAGTCTCCTTTCTTCCATTTCGAGCTTTTWTAACAGTTCGTTTTCTGCTTGTAATAGTTTGTTTTGAGCTAACAAACGTTCATACTTCTCCTCCATCGATAGCTCACGACCCAAAGGTCTACCTGAGTTTCCCTTACGTGTATCTGTAAGTCCATCTAACCCACTGGTCGTGTATGCACTCTTCCAACGTTTTGCAGCCTTATTTACACGAACCATTCCGAGGATTTCAATGTCAAAGCCGCAGGACTCAAAGATTTCTCT
>NZ_JBNDYG010000130.1:0-723 GCF_049893405.1 Paenibacillus sp. Dod16 | reverse complement strand
GGGAGAGTAGGACGTCGCCAAGCGTATTTTATATGGGCCCTTAGCTCAGCTGGTTAGAGCGCACCCCTGATAAGGGTGAGGTCGGTGGTTCGAGTCCACTAGGGCCCACCATATAAATACTAACTTCATAAGATAAGTGACGAGGCCTCYGGTAGTTAATCGGAATCAACCTCGAAGCCATACTTCACTTTTGGAGTGAAATTATGGGGCTATAGCTCAGCTGGGAGAGCGCCTGCCTTGCACGCAGGAGGTCAGGGGTTCGATCCCCCTTGGCTCCACCATAAACTTTCATGTCACTTCCATAAATTGCAGGTTGRACTGCAAGATATCATGTGGTATGATAATCTTCCGGTCGAAAGACTGGGGTTGATCCTTGAAAACTAGATAACGAAACGAATTTGCGCAATTAGAAATATCCTTTTAGCTGAACTTGTGTCAAAACAAGTTTAAATAAAACGGTAGCAGCGGAAGATTCGTGACAGTCGATCCTTTGGAAGTTGGTTTCCATCTATTAACTCGTTTAGTAGATCAGGAAACAAACGGACAACAGAGCGAATGGCGCGAAACTGAAGCAATTGGTTAAGCTACTAAGAGCACACGGAGGATGCCTAGGCGCTAGGAGCCGAAGAAGGACGTGGCGAACAACGATACTGCCTCGGGGAGCTGTAAGCAAGCTTCGATCCGGGGATGTCCGAATGGGGAAACCCAGCTAGTGTAATAGCT
>NZ_JBNDYG010000129.1:0-776 GCF_049893405.1 Paenibacillus sp. Dod16 | reverse complement strand
GTATCCAAATCTACACAAGGAGTGACGAGTAAAGCAGCTAGATTTCAGATCATAGAGGACTTGCGAGTACACCATCGTCTTGTTTGGCTCTTGAAGTTAGCCGCGGTTTCCCGTTCAGGCTATTACAAGTGGAGAAAAAGCTTGCAAGCAGCAAAAGAACGTAGACAAAAGCAGCATGAATTGGAATCGCATCTGCTTGCCATCCATCGCATTCATCCCTACTTTGGTTATCTTCGAATGACGGTAGCTTTACGGAGGGAAGGAATTAGGGTCAACCACAAAAAGGTGTACCGATTAATGAAACAATTAGGAATCTGTTCTGTCATTCGAAAGAAGCGTCGATTCTTTGGAAAACAAGCTTCTGTGGTGAATCCGAATCGGCTTCAGCGCCAGTTTAAAGCGGACACGCCACGAACTAAACTGGTTACAGATATTACCTATATTCGTGCTGGAGAACAATTTGTGTACCTGTCTGTGATTCAGGACCTATACAATAACGAGATTGTAGCTTGGCATCTTTCGGAACGAAATGACCTCGCTTTGGTTCATGAAACGCTGGATAGACTCCGTCAACACGTGGATTTGAGTGGGGTAATCCTACACTCGGATCAAGGGTTTCAATACACGTCAAAGCCATTTAACCGTAAACTGAAACAACTCGGCATGCTAGGCAGTCACTCTAGGCGAGGAAATTGCCTGGACAATGCCTGTATCGAGTCTTTCTTCTCTCATTTAAAGACCGAGAAAATATACCTGAATGAGGCAGCAAACAAAGC
>NZ_JBNDYG010000128.1:0-795 GCF_049893405.1 Paenibacillus sp. Dod16 | reverse complement strand
CGTCGAAAGAACATGCAGCCAAAGCAAGGTGGCTAGTGAACCAATCGGTGTAATTTTGGGACCTAAATCGGAACCGATCACATTCGCATAAATTAAGGCCTCTTTAATGGCAGCCGACGTGTTTGTCGCATCGATGGCGAGTGCATCAATCATGACGGTCGGCATATTGTTCATGATGGATGAAATAATCGCAGCAATGAACCCCATCCCCATCGTCGCAGCAAAAAGTCCTTGATCCGCTACGCTCTGTATGACACTTGCCAGAAGATCTGTAAGACCGGCGTTACGTAAGCCATAGACCACAACATACATACCAATCGAGAAAAATACGATAGCCCACGGAGCCCCTTGAAGGACTTCTTTGGTTTGTACAGCCGGACTTTTTCTCGCCATCAGCAGGAAGAATATCGCGATGACACCAGCTACGATCGATACGGGGATACCCACAAATTCACACACAAAGTAACCGATTAGCAGAACGCTTAATACGATCCATGATAAACGGAACATCTTAGGATCTTGAATTGCCGTTGAGGGTTGTTTAAGCTGCGTCCCATCGAACTTACGCGGGATGCTCTTGCGGAAAAACAAATAAAGCACAAGGATACTGGCTACTAAAGAAAACAGATTGGGAACCAACATTCGGCTGGCGTATTCGATAAACGTAATGCCGAAGAAATCGGCCGATACGATATTCACCAGGTTGCTGACTACAAGTGGCAGCGAAGTTGTGTCCGCAATAAAACCACTTGCGATGATAAAAGGGAATACCTTCTTCTCGTCAAAATTCAGCGC
>NZ_JBNDYG010000127.1:0-884 GCF_049893405.1 Paenibacillus sp. Dod16 | reverse complement strand
GTATCCAAATCTACACAAGGAGTGACGAGTAAAGCAGCTAGATTTCAGATCATAGAGGACTTGCGAGTACACCATCGTCTTGTTTGGCTCTTGAAGTTAGCCGCGGTTTCCCGTTCAGGCTATTACAAGTGGAGAAAAAGCTTGCAAGCGGCAAAAGAACGTAGACAAAAGCAGCATGAATTGGAATCGCATCTGCTTGCCATCCATCGCATTCATCCCTACTTTGGTTATCTTCGAATGACGGTAGCTTTACGGAGGGAAGGCATTAGGGTCAACCACAAAAAGGTGTACCGATTAATGAAACAATTAGGAATCTGTTCTGTCATTCGAAAGAAGCGTCGATTCTTTGGAAAACAAGCTTCCGTGGTGAATCCGAATCGGCTTCAGCGCCAGTTTAAGGCGGACACGCCACGAACTAAACTGGTCACAGATATTACTTATATTCGTGCTGGAGAACAATTTGTGTACCTGTCTGTCATTCAGGATTTATACAATAACGAGATTGTAGCTTGGCATCTTTCGGAACGAAATGACCTTGCTTTGGTTCATGAAACGCTGGATAGACTCCGTCAGCACGTGGATTTGAGTGGCGTAATCCTACACTCGGATCAAGGATTTCAATACACGTCAAAACCATTTAACCGTAAACTGAAACAACTCGGCATGCTAGGCAGTCACTCTAGGCGAGGAAATTGCCTGGACAATGCTTGTATCGAGTCTTTCTTCTCTCATTTAAAGACCGAGAAAATATACTTGAATAAGGCAGCAAACAAAGCGGAGGTTGAACAGCAAGTGAGCGAATACATTCTGTTCTACAACCAGAACCGATTCCAGAAAAAATTAAACGACCGTTCCCCGGTAGAATACCGGGAAACGGCCGCAGC
>NZ_JBNDYG010000126.1:0-885 GCF_049893405.1 Paenibacillus sp. Dod16 | reverse complement strand
AATACGGTACAGAATCATGAACGTTTCCCGGCGTGACGTGGACATCGGTAATCAGATTGTATTTTAGATCAACGGTCCGGTGATCTAAATAAAAGAATCCTTCCGGTTTGCCATCGCGAATCATATAACCGCTATCCGGGTCGGTTTTGCTCACCTTGATTTCTTTCTTCTCGACCACATCCTCTCTGGGTTTTAAAGCTTTTTTCCATGCGTCTTCCGGTCGGCTTCTACCGCGCCATTGAGTTCGTCCATGTATTCTCGTGTGTTTTGTAAAACCTGCTGCTTGGTGTACTGGTGCTTGTTCGCATTGGCCTTCACATGCGTGGAATCCGAAACCAGGACTCGTCCGCCGACCATGCGGTGCTGAATTGCTTGCAGCACAATCTCATCGAAGATATCTTGAAAGATATTGGTGTCTTTGAAACGAGTCCGTCGATTCCAGCTAATGGTGGTATGGTCTGGAACTTTGTCTGTCAATCCCAAACCAAGAAACCAACGGTATGCCACATTCGTCTGAATCTCGCGTTCCAGTTGACGCTCCGAACGGATGCCATAAAAATAACCGAGGAAAATCATCTTAAATAACACGACAGGATCGATGGCTGGTCGCCCATTATCAGCACAGTAAAGCGGACGGACCTTTTCGTCGATGAAAGAGAAATCGATATACTTGTCCACTTTACGGAGCAGATGATCTTGAGGAACCAATTCTTCAATCGAAACAAACTCGTAAGCCTGCTGTTTTTCTCGGTTAGAACGCAACATATTTAACACCCTTCCGAACGGTTTATTTACTAATATTATATAATATTAACGCGGTGTCGTGTTGAATTAAATGTGCGAAAAATAGCTGTCGAGATTTTCTCGACAGCCTACAGCCTGAAG
>NZ_JBNDYG010000125.1:0-1265 GCF_049893405.1 Paenibacillus sp. Dod16 | reverse complement strand
TGGTCAAGACCCCATTTTGTGGACATTGGAAAAACACCTAAGCTGCAAACTGGCGTCGGTACTCTACCGGCGTCAGTTTGTTTAATTTCCGCTGCGGTCGTCTCTGGTTGTAAAATCGTATGTATTTTTCAATTCGGTTTTGTGCCTCTGCCAGATTTCGGATATTATAAGGGTAGAGCCCTTCCGTTTTGAGATGCGAGAAGAAGCTCTCCATGGAGGCATTGTCTAGGCAATTGCCCCGACGAGACATGCTGATTTGGGCGCTAACCTTTGGCAGCATGTCATGGTAAGCATGAGACGTGTACTGGAACCCTTGGTCGCTGTGAACGACCAATCCGGTCACGTCTTTTTGCTTGGCAAACGCTTTGGCGAACGTCTTTAGTACCAGTTCGTTGTCGTTGCGTTCGCTAAGCTGGTAGGCCACAATCTCGTTGTTGAATAAATCTTTGACTGCCGAAAGATACAGCCAGCGCTCACCTACCCGGTATTGCGTCACATCTGTTACCCATTTCTGGTTCGGTTTTTCTGCTGTGAAATTTCGCTTCAACAGATTCTCCGCCACGCGTTCCCCCGCATGGTACGCCGTGTTAAAACGGCGTTTGCGGCGAATGTTGGATTGAAGTCCGAGCTTTTGCATCAGACGCAATACTTTCTTGTGGTTCATCCATATGCCCTCATCCTGCCACAAGAACAACTGGATTTGGCGGTAGCCGTATTTCCCTTCGTAGCGCGCATACACCCGACGAATGAGCAATGCAGCTTCCTTGTCCCGGTCCATATGTTTGCGCTTCAGATAGGCGTAGTAGCCGCTACGAGAGACCTTGAAGAGTTTGCAAAGGCTGCTGACGGGGTAGCTAGAGGCAGCTATCTCAATGACTTTATATTTCTGTTTTTCACCTCCTGCATCCAGATTTCCAAGCACTTTTTTAGCATTTCGTTTTCCCGCTTGAGCTTTTGAACATACCGATCTTGGTCGATGTATGCTTCCCGTCGACCTCGCTGATCCACCAGTCCAAACTCGCCCTGTTCCCGAAACTTCCGCATCCATTTCTTCATCCGCTGAGGATCATTAATCCCCAAGTGTTCATTAATCTTTCGGTAAGTCCATCCCTCGATAACATGCAGACGAACCGCCTCTTTCTTGATCTCTTCCGAATACGTTTTATACTTTTGTCCCTTAATTGCCATACAAAAATGCACCCCCTAGAATTTCATCGGATAAACCAGGGGTTTATTCCAATGTCCATTCTAAGGGGTGCACTTCA
>NZ_JBNDYG010000124.1:0-1280 GCF_049893405.1 Paenibacillus sp. Dod16 | reverse complement strand
TGGTCATAGCCCCGTCAAGTAGACATTAAAAAAAGAGATTTTATTAAGCGGCGACTTTTTCCCGAAACTCAATCGGGGAGAGGTCGCCCAGTTTGTTTTGGAAACGTTCCATGTTGTAAAACGAAATATACTCCGTAATTTGGCTCCTGGCTTGCTCCAGATTTTGAGGTCTCTCCAAATACAGTTTCTCTGTCTTTAAGTGGGAGAAGAACGACTCAATGCAAGCATTGTCATAGCAGTTTCCACGCCGGGAATGGCTTCCTGTAAGCTTCTTCTCTTCAAGTAACTTGGCATAGGTTTGTGTTGTATACTGAAACCCCTGGTCCGAGTGGAGCAAGGAAGGTCCACATTTCAGTTTCTTCACTGTGTCTGTAACGAGTTTTAAGTCATTTCGCTCAGAGAGTTCCCACGCTACAATTTCATTGTTGTACAGATCCATCACCACGGAGAGATAAGCAAAATCATGCCCAATCCGGACATACGTAATATCCGTCACGAGCTTCTGCACAGGAGTTGTCGCTGAGAATTCCCGATTTAGGACATTACGGAACAGAACGGACGGTTTCCGGCCAGCAAATGGACGTTTCTTGCGAATCACGGAACGAATCTGAAGTTCTCTCATTAAGCGGCGTACCTTTTTGTGATTCACTACAAGGCCTTCTTTGCCTAACGCGGTTCGCATACGTTTGTAGCCGAAATAAGGACGAAGCCGATGAATGCTTAAAATATGTGCTTTCAGATCCGCATCCCGGTCTGCTCGTTTCTCTCTGAGGGCAGCATTTTTCTTCCATTTGTAGTAACCTGCACGTGAAATTTCAGCAATTTTACACAGCCAAACCACAGGTGCCCACTTGCTTATTTCTCGAACGGACTGGCACCGGGCTTCGAAATCCAACTTTCCTCTCCGTGCAAATTTGGATTGAGCTTTTTTAGATATTCTACCTGTGCTTTCAGATAAGCATTTTCTTCTTCTGCACTACTAAAATGCTTCTTCGTCCAACGTCCACGGTAATCCTCGAAACTCTCTCCATTTTGGTTTTTACGAACCCATGTGATAATCTGGCTCTCGCTCTTAATCCCAAACTTCTTCATGATTTGACTGTACGCCCAACCTTCTTCCACTCGCAGACGAACGGCTTCTTTCTTCGTTTCTTCGCTATATCGATTAAAGGTTTGGCCTTTCTTCGCTGACATAACAAAAATCCCCTCCGGTATCCAGTATTTGAGTTCATTGTAACATGTCCTCTTTTTTCACTGTCTACCATGAGGGGATAATACCA
>NZ_JBNDYG010000123.1:0-1340 GCF_049893405.1 Paenibacillus sp. Dod16 | reverse complement strand
TTAAACAAGAACTTTCTACATATATCGATTATTACAATCACAAGCGAATTAAAGCAAAACTAAAAGGCATGAGTCCGGTACAGTACCGAACTCATGCCCAACAAATTGCCTAATAAAATAATATGTCTAACTTTATGGGGTCAGTTCAAAACGGGTGGTTTGCTCTAGGGGTATAACCCCTTGTTGCCAAACTGCGCCTAAAGACGCTAGCCTGACAATAAATTGTTCAGGCTCAGTGTAATTTGTCACTTTCACTTACCAGTTAAACTGGTTTACTTCTTTTTGCTACGGTTATTGCTGAATGGATCTTCGTATTCTTTCACACTCAATTTGTCAACTGCTTGGTCGTGTGCTTCTTGTTCACGAATATACTTAGCTACGGTTGCTTCATTTAAGCCCACTGTGCTTACGTAGTATCCTTCTGCCCAAAACTTTCGATTTCCGTATTTATACTTCAAATTCGCATGCTTCTCGAATATCATGAGGGCGCTTTTTCCCTTCAAATATCCCATACTGAGATTTTTGGGGGAATCGCCACTAGCATATGTACATGATCGGGCATCATGTGACCTTCGATTATCTCCACTCCCTTATATTTACATAGACGTTTGAAGATATCGATTAAGTCTTTCCTCACTTGATTATAGATCTCTTTCCGTCTATACTTCGGGGTGAACACAATGTGGTATTTGCACATCCACTTTGTATGGGCTAGACTATAGCTCTTGTTTGCCATTTAAGACCATTCCTTTCATTGAGCCTGAACATCTCAATTTTATCGGGATGGTCTTATTGGTCAAACCCTCGATCCCTCCACCCGCATAGCGGGTGGTTTTATGTTTCGCGCGTTTCACGCACTCAACTGGCTAAAGCCTAAATCAAAACCGGCCGGTTAGGGATCGCCCTGACCGACCGTTACAGTGTATTTTAGCCAACGAATCGGATTGGGCCCCGTATTATCCTTTGGGTTTTACGAACAATGCAGCGAGAAACGAAAAAATAATCGCTGCGGATATTCCGGCACTGGTCACTTCGAAAATTCCGGTGATGATCCCAATCCAGCCATTGCTCTTTAGTTCTTGAAGCGCACCATGGACAAGAGCGTTACCAAAGCTTGTAATCGGGACCGATGCTCCTGCCCCGGCAAATTCAATCAGCGGATCATACCATCCAATTCCGTCGACAATCGCGCCCAATACAACAAGCAGGGTCATGGTGTGGGCCGGTGTAAGTTTCAAGACATCAAAACAAAATTGTCCGAAAACACAGATTGCACCTCCCACCAAAAAAGCCCAAAGAAAAATCATAATATCTCCCTCCCTGCCTCTATGGATACGGCA
>NZ_JBNDYG010000121.1:0-1360 GCF_049893405.1 Paenibacillus sp. Dod16 | reverse complement strand
GAGTCTGTAAAATATATTGTGTAAACTCTCAAACCCATTAAAATGGAAGTAAGAGAAAGGTTGGGGAGAACACATGGGACTTTGGACAAAACAACAGTTACGGGAATTTATTAAGGAAAACAACTTGGTAAGCGCACAGGATGCGCAGAATGCTCTAAAAGAGCTATTTGCGGAGACGATTCAGGAGATGCTGGAAGCCGAAATGGACACTCATTTAGGCTACGGAAAGCATGAAGTGAAGGCGAAGCTCACGCCAAACAGCCGTAACGGAAAGAGCCGTAAAACGGTTGTCAGTGAGTACGGGGAACAGGAAATCGCTATCCCTCGTGACCGTCTGGGTGAGTTTGAGCCACTTGTCGTCAAGAAGCATCAGTCGAACGTAACCGGCATCGAAGAGCAAATCATCGCTCTGTACGCCAAAGGGATTAGTACCCGAGAAATTCAGGATCACCTGGGGCAGATGTATGGCATTGAGGTGTCGCCTACGCTCATTTCCAATGTCACAAATAAGATTGTTCCTCTCATTAAAGAATGGCAGAATCGGCCTCTGCAAGGCGTTTACGCTGTTGTCTATCTGGATGCGATCCACTTCAAAGTCAAGCAAGACGGGGCCATTATCAACAAGGCTGCCTACATGGTCATTGGCATTGATCTGGACGGAAACAAAGACGTGCTGGGCATGTGGATTGGTGAGAACGAGTCCTCCAAGTTCTGGCTCAGCGTGCTGAATGAACTCAAGAATCGTGGAGTGGGGGACATTCTCATTATCTGCGTGGATAACCTGTCCGGGTTCTCTCAAGCGATTGCGGCCTGCTATCCCCAAACTGAAATCCAGAAGTGTATTATTCACCAAATCCGCAGCTCTACACGGTACGTGTCTTACAAGGATATTAAGAAGGTGACCGCCGACTTAAAGCCTATATACAAGGCAGCTACCGAGGAAGGTGCCTTGCTTGAACTCGACCGTTTTGAGGAAGTCTGGGGGGCGAAATATCCCCTCATTATCCGTTCGTGGCGGACGAATTGGGACGAACTTGCTACTTTTTTCAAGTACCCGCCTGAGATACGTAAACTGATTTACACCACCAATATGATTGAGAGTTACCACCGTCAGCTTCGTAAAGTAACCAAAGGAAAGAGCATCTTTCCTACCGATGAAGCTCTGCTAAAAATGCTCTATCTGGCCACCGTCGATGTCACTCGAAAATGGACTGGACGTGTCCAAAACTGGGGCCAAATGCTGCTCCAGCTTTCGGTATTTTTCCCAGACCGGGTCGGTCAACACTTGCGTTAGATTCGCGACTTCCCCCTCGGGGGAATCTGTGCTTAAAAGAGTTTACACAAAATTATTGACAGACCC
>NZ_JBNDYG010000120.1:0-1378 GCF_049893405.1 Paenibacillus sp. Dod16 | reverse complement strand
CCGAACGACTAAACGGCTTATCCCCTAACGAATATCGACGAGCAGCTTAACTAAGAAAAATAATCCCCTCAGTCTTGATAACCGAAGGGATATTGAATGCTAATGATTTTGCTTTTTTAGTCTGTCTACTTGACAGGGAGCACTTCATAAGGTGGGCAACCCTTTTTTTGTCATTTTATCAGGAGGACTACACGATTACAGGGGATATTCCATATTCTTAAGCCGGTAATTCAGACGCCGCTTCTTGTACAGCATTTTCCCCGCTTCGGCCACATCGCTGATCGTCCCTTTGTTGCTGATCGAACCGAATACAATCCCGGCGATCGGGATCAGCTGAAACAGCTTCTTCATCCCGAAGTTATCGGTATAAGACTGAACGACTTCACGCCAGCCCTGCAGCTGTGAGAATACCTGCTCTGTCATTTGTTCATCATCAAAAGTGGCAAGTTCCTCGAGCACCGCTTTTTTTCCCACGATATCGGCAGATGCAAACTGCAAGCACTTCACGATAAACACCCGCTCCCGGGGATCGTTCGGATCATAACCGTAACAAAGCGCCATCTCCTGCAGCACCTTAAGCGATTGACCGAGCACCATCGGCAGATCGGCCGCTATCGTAAATATCCCCCCGATTCCCGTGGCTGCTCCTTGCGCTGCGGCGAATTTGACTCGTTTTACCGTCAGCGTATCCGCTGCAGTATCCATGACTTGGAGCGGCAGCTTCGCGGCAGATGCCAGCGTAAGCCCGGAAGTCGACGCCACCCCCTCTTCGTTCTCATCTTCAATGGATTCCTCCTGAGCGGACTTTACGGAAGAACCGGAAACCGCATTCCGACCTTCCAATCCCGCTGCCTGTGCCAGAACGTTCATAACCGCCTTCTCGCGAACCAGATGCTTCCCGCCGCTCTGAATAAATCCGCCTACCTCATTCAAGGCGTTTCCGATTTTCTCTTGAACAGCCTTGGGCGTGAGGCGATCCAGCAGCATGAAAGGAATTCTACCGAGCTTCTCCCAGAACATGACATCCTTCTGCTCTTTCTCCCATTTCAAAATCTCTTGAAGCTGCGACTCCAGCTGTTGTCGTGATTCCATCTCTGTCATCCTCACTACTCCTATCCAACATTAAAAGTAACTATAAACTGTATACGCAGTTCAATTGAAGAAAGACGCAATAAATTTCAAATTTAATCTTACAACATCACAAACAAGATTAACAAAAAAGAGACCAACCCCTGGTCATAGCCCCGTCAAGTAGACATTAAAAAAAGAGATTTTATTAAGCGGCGACTTTTTCCCGAAACTCAATCGGGGAGAGGTCGCCCAGTTTGTTTTGGAAACGTTCCATGTTGTAAAACGAAATATACTCCGTAATTTGGCT
>NZ_JBNDYG010000119.1:0-1443 GCF_049893405.1 Paenibacillus sp. Dod16 | reverse complement strand
TGAGCATTTTGCATTAATCTGAGTCCTTGATACACAAGGATTTCCACACATAAAAAAGGGACTTCACCCCAACTTGGCGAAGTTTTTCGGTGACCAAACCAAAAACCTCAAGAATGGAGGAAGTCACCTTGTATATTCTCCAAGAAAGTCTGTTTTCCTTTGAAGACCTGATACAAATTCATTCGAAAGATCGGTTGCCTATCTTTTTTAGTGCCTTGGATCTTCGTCCTTACGCGAAAGAACTGCGAAGTCGTTCACCCCGAGGGGCTGGTGGCCACTGTCGAGAAGGCATTTTGCGTGCCCTTTTAGCTGCTCCTCTTGAGCATATTCAGACCTTTACCGGCTTACATCATCGACTGGAAACTGATCTTCGATTTCGCTATCAATGTGGACTTTCGCTCGATCGTGAAGCTCCATCCATCGCTACATTAAGCCGAGTCTTTGCTGATCTGACGAAGAAAAACTTGGCTAAACAGTTGTTCGATGATTTGGTAAAACGCTGTAGACAAGAAGGCGTCATCGACGGCAGCCACGTCGCGATCGACAGCGCTGCGATCCATGCTTACGAAGAAAAGAAGCCCAAGAGAAAGAGCGAGCAAACGGGCAATGCCAACTGGGGAGCGAAGTTCGACTCCTTTGGCAACAAGGTCACTTGGTTCGGTTACAAGCTCCACCTGGCTGTGGATACGCAAAGTGAACTTCCGCTCGCTCTCGAAGTCACGCCAGCGCATGTCAATGATGGGGAGATGGCTCCAGGCTTGATTAAAACCGTAACTGCCGAAACCGACGTGAAATTCTTTATGCTCGATGCCGGCTACGACCAAATGAAGGTTTACGAAGC
This sequence comes from Paenibacillus sp. Dod16, assembly GCF_049893405.1. Taxonomy (NCBI): domain Bacteria; kingdom Bacillati; phylum Bacillota; class Bacilli; order Caryophanales; family Paenibacillaceae; genus Paenibacillus; species Paenibacillus sp. Dod16. The sequence continues at coordinate 602 of NZ_JBNDYG010000119.1, read as the reverse complement.
TGCCCGGAACGTGAAGGCGCAAGCTATTGTACCACTCAATCCTCGGGGAGAGAAGGAACCTCCTGCTGGAATGTCAACGAACGGAACGCCTTGCTGCTCCATGGGGTTTGCGATGACGTATTGGGGTGCTGACGACGATGTTTTGAAATTTCGCTGCCCTCACGCCACCGGTAAAGTCGATTGTCCACTAGGTATGACCGCTTGTTCCTCTTCCAACTACGGTATGGTGGTGAAGGTAGATGTGAAAGACGACCTGAGACGGTACAGCAGTCCGCATCGAGATACCAAGCGTTGGAAGGAACTTTACAATGAACGTACCAGTGTGGAACGATGCAACTCCAGAATGAAAACCCACCTTACCGCAGACAGCTTGCATGTCTGGGGGATTCAGAAAGTCACAACTCACCAGTATCTCAACGCTATTGTACTGCTCGTCTCTGCGCTTTCTGTAACAGGTAAAAAGAACAAAATAGCAGTTTAAAAAATAGAAACGGCAAAATTCTGCAGGTCTGTCCATTTTTAGAATGGAGCCACCATATAAGCTTGATCCTTATTGGATCCTGTTGTCTTTACGTCAATTTTCGAATTATGCAAAATGCTCA
>NZ_JBNDYG010000118.1:0-1448 GCF_049893405.1 Paenibacillus sp. Dod16 | reverse complement strand
TGAACTGACCCCATAAAGTTAGACATATTATTTTATTAGGCAATTTGTTGGGCATGAGTTCGGTACTGTACCGGACTCATGCCTTTTAGTTTTGCTTTAATTCGCTTGTGATTGTAATAATCGATATATGTAGAAAGTTCTTGTTTAAACTGCTCAATACTTTCAAATTCATTAATATATAGAAACTCAGATTTTATGATTCCAAAAAAGTTCTCAATGACCGCGTTGTCGTAACAGTTACCTTTACGGGACATACTTTGCTTAACACCGCGTTGTTCGAGGGCATGACGATACTGTTTCATCTGGTAATGCCAGCCTTGGTCAGAATGAATCAGAAGAGTATCTTCATCCGTTAGTCGATCGAATGYTTGATCTAGCATGGTTGAAACAAGGGAATAGACGGGTCTTGAACCGATCGTATACGTAATAATCTCCCCATTAAAAAGATCTAACACGGGGGATAAGTACAGTTTTTCTCCAAATAATTTAATCTCTGTTATATCCGTTACCCACTTCTCATTTGGCTTTTCAGCGGAGAAGTTACGCTCTAGAATGTTTGATGCAATCYTGCCAACCAAACCTTTATATGAACGATATTTCTTCATGCGTACTAGACACTTCAATCCCAACACGTTCATCAAACGCTGCACCTTTTTGTGATTCACATGGTGACCGCGATTCATTAACTCGTCTCGAATACGGCGATAACCATAACGCCCCTGATGCTCCTCATAAATCGCTTGAATAACGTCCTTTAACTCAGAATCTTTGTCCGGCATACCGAATGTATTCACCCAGTAGTAATACGTGCTACGTGGGATATCTGCGAGCTGGAGGAGTGCTTTCACCGAAAATYCGTTCCTTAGTTCATAGACTACTTGCGCTTTGTCTTGTTTGGTGATTTTTCCTTGTTTTGAACTAAGGTRTTCAACTTTTTTAAATAAGCATTCTCCATACGCAAAAGTTCTATCTCTTTCTGTAAAGCCTCTACCGACCCCTTTACAGACTTTTGATCATTCAGTTGTTTTGGATCCTTTTTCATGGATGAACGCCCCTTTTTCTTTGGTTGTAGGGCATCTATTCCATGTAACTCTAAGCTTCTTTGCCAGCTTAGAATGGTACTATGACTCGCAATATTAAATACTGCAGCTRCCTCTCTAATAGACGTCCCATGTTCTTTTATATAATGAAGTACGTCTAGTTTATCCTGTACAGAATACGGTGTATAGCGCTTTTTAAAGACTTCTTCACCATGATGCTCATATTGTCTAATCCAATGTAAAAGGACAGTATGATGGAGTCCTAGTGATTTCGCAATCGATTTCATGCTTTCTGATCCATTTTGATAACGCATAACTGCTTGTAATTTTTCGTCCGAACTAAAATTAGCCATAGAAAAAACTGCACCTCCAATGTTAGATGGTGTCTAACAATTGGGGTGCAGTTCA
>NZ_JBNDYG010000117.1:0-1474 GCF_049893405.1 Paenibacillus sp. Dod16 | reverse complement strand
TGAACTGTGACCCCAATTGTGGAGGATTTATAAAAAACAGCCTGGACTTAACTAGCAAGCAGATGGCCTCTGAATTCGTCAGGGGTCATCTTTTTTAATGTCCATTGGTATCGCTCAGCATTGTAGTAACTTATGTAATCAGCAACACGCGTCCTGACTTCATGGATGGATTCACAATCCGTAAAATCAACCTCATCTTTCATATGACCGAAGAATGATTCCATGGGGGCGTTATCCCAGCAGTTCCCTCGGCGTGACATGGATTGCTTCATACCGTTCCTGGCAATGAACAACTGTGTTTTAGGGTGCGTGTAGTGCATACCTTGGTCGGAGTGCAATATGGCTTCTGGATGCATGTTTCCATCTAGTCGCGCTAGTAGACGTTGAAGTGTCCGTTCGACTAGTGAGAGTTCAAGCGTGGCCCCAACGCACTCGGCGAGGATTTGCCTAGTAGCTCCATCCTTGACGCAGGAAAGATAGGCCCATTGTCCGTTTCCATATCGCAGATAGGTAATATCGGTTAGAAACACTTTCTCAGGCTCTCCTTGGTCAAACTGCCGCTGAAGCAGATTCGGACAGGTTTTGTGTTCATGTGTAGCTTTTGCCATCCTACGGTATGGATTCGCTTGACGGATCGTTGCGACCAAGCCAGCTTTGCGCATAAGACGGCGGATCTTCTTGTGATTCATGATAACACCACTTATTTGCTCAAGTCGCATCTTAATCACGAGTGCGCCTGCCTTACCATTCAGGGCCTCAAAGTGCTGCTTGATGAGGAGAATGTCCTGCTCGTCCGCTGCCATACGAACCTGACGGTTCTCCTCGGCTGCAATCCATCTGTAATAACCGCTTGGACTTACAGCGACGAGCCTACACAAATAACGAGTCATACGCTTCATTCCATATGCACGAATCGTGCGATAAATGAGCTCGTAACGCTCGGAGGGCTTTAGTGTTTCTTCTGCCTTTCGAGCGCTTCGAGCTTTTTTAGCAAGTCCACCTGCGATTCAAGCAATTTAATCTTAGCTTTTGCTCGTTTTAATTCGTCCTCCGCCGATAGCTCGGCGACTGGTTTACGCCCTACACTTCCCTTACCTCGTCGTTCTATGGCAAGTCCTTCTTCACCGTACAAGTCGAAGGTGTCACGCCAACGCTTCAGGCTATGTTTGGGCTTCTTATGACCAATGTCGTCTAGGTCGAACCCAGCCCGAATGAAGATTTCTGAAGGTGTTTGCCCCTCCTTGTAGGCTCGCAGCGCCGCACGTTTGAACTCAGATGTATACGTAATGGCAAATTCGGTTACGTGTTGCACATTGGGGTTTCTCTCCAATTTTCTCATCTGCTCTATTGTAAAAACTACTCGTTTCAATTTTCCCATCTTCATCTCGCCCCTCATCTTATACCTTGATTAAAACACAAGTGACCCACAAGAGGGTCACTTTTTTAAAGTGTCCTTCTTATGGGTCACAGTTCA
>NZ_JBNDYG010000116.1:0-1475 GCF_049893405.1 Paenibacillus sp. Dod16 | reverse complement strand
TAAATAAACCGTTCGGAAGGGTGTTAAATATGTTGCGTTCTAACCGAGAAAAACAGCAGGCTTACGAGTTTGTTTCGATTGAAGAATTGGTTCCTCAAGATCATCTGCTTCGTAAAGTGGACAAGTATATCGATTTCTCTTTCATCGACGAAAAGGTTCGTCCGCTTTACTGTGCTGATAATGGGCGACCAGCCATCGATCCTGTCGTGTTATTTAAGATGATTTTCCTCGGTTATTTTTACGGTATTCGTTCGGAGCGTCAACTGGAACGCGAGATTCAGACGAATCTGGCATACCGTTGGTTTCTTGGTTTGGGATTGACCGACAACGTTCCAGACCATACCACCATTAGCTGGAACCGACGGACTCGTTTCAAAGACACCAATATCTTTCAAGATATCTTCGATGAGATTGTGCTGCAGGCAATCCAGCACCGCATGGTCGGCGGACGGGTCCTGGTTTCGGATTCCACGCATGTGAAGGCCAATGCGAACAAGCACCAGTACACCAAGCAGCAGGTTCTACAAAACACACGAGATTACATGGACGAACTTAATGGTGCGGTAGAAGCTGACCGGAAGGCGCATGGAAAAAAGCTTTAAAACCCAGAGAGGATGTGGTCGAGAAGAAAGAAATCAAAGTGAGTAAAACCGACCCGGATAGCGGCTATATGATTCGCGATGGTAAACCTGAAGGATTCTTTTATTTAGATCACCGGACCGTTGATTTGAAATACAATCTGATTACCGATGTCCACGTCACACCGGGAAACGTTCATGATTCTGTACCGTATTTGTCGCGATTGGATCGCCAACGAGAGCGATTTGGTTTTGAAGTTGAAGCCGTTGCCCTGGATTCAGGCTATTTAACAACCCCCATCTGCAAAGGATTGCAGGAACGGGGGATCTTTGGCGTGATTGCTCACCGGAGATTTCATCCGACCCAAGGCTTATTTCCGAAATGGAAGTTTACCTATGATGCCGAGCGCAACCGATATATTTGTCCGCTCCAGCATGAATTGTTGTACCGTACCACGAATCGAGAAGGATACCGACAATATGCCTCGGATCCGAAGCACTGCAAGACTTGTCCGATGCTGGAGCAATGTACCCGTTCACGGAATCACCGCAAGGTCGTCACGCGCCATGTCTGGGAAGACAGCAAGGAATGGGTGCGAAACAACCGGCTCAGTCGATCCGGCAAGTATTTATACCGAAAACGAAAAGAAACGATTGAGCGAAGCTTCGCGGACGCAAAAGAGCTCCACGGGTTTCGCTATTGTCGTTTGCGCGGGTTGCAGAACGTCAGGGAGCAAGCCCTGATGACAGCAGCCGTACAGAATATGAAGAAGATGGCGATCCACCTGGATCGCCTGGAAAACAGGGGGTAAACCCCATTCCCCCTTTTGAAGTGACCATTTGAAATGTGAGAAACCCTGTACTTTGAAAAAAGTACAGGGTTTCTCGACAATCTGA
>NZ_JBNDYG010000115.1:0-1538 GCF_049893405.1 Paenibacillus sp. Dod16 | reverse complement strand
TAATGGTTATAATTGAGATTGATTTTATTAATAATTGAGATTTATTATATCTTTTAAGTGAGACCAATTTAAAGACTAGTTTAATCAGACCCCTGATTTCACTAGTCTTTTTGTCTTACTAAGATATGTATCGTTCTTGCTTTGAGGAAAATTCAACGAATAAACCAAGTTGGCACATTTATTGTTTATAAATGATACTTACTGAGTGGTTACAGCTTTTGAGTCTCCAAAAGGCGTAATGTGATCATCACGGATATCACAAAAGTCTGGTGACATTAAAGATGTGCCGAGACATTAAAGTTAGTGCCTTTACACTAAAGTTAGTGCTTTTACAATAGAGTTGGTGTCTATCCGTTAGTTGACATCTTAAGATTACAGCGAACAATGTATAATTAATGGATTCGTCCTACTTATCATGGGGTGAATCCATTAGTTGTTTTTGAGAGCAGGACAGCTGACTATAGTAGGCTGATTCATGGGAATCTAAATGGAGTGTTATTTTATCCATATGAAGAGGAAGGAAAGAAAATTTTTAAACAAGTTATTAAGCGAGACAGAGGAAAATAGTTGGAGAAAATTATCAATTATTTATTTAAGCTCGTGACTAAAAAAGAGGAAAGAGGTGCAGTTTTCCAACAAAAATCCCTAACGGTGTCCGAGCGAGCGTACAAGCAAAAGCGGCTGCTTCAGGTGTAGCTCTTTACCGTGGTCAACGAAGATACCTCACCTTTGTGCGTTAAATAATATTAGTAACTGGAAAATAAAGAATATAACTGATGAAATAATTTTGTAGCTGATTGATAAAGTATGTAACCATATTCTGCTCTTAATGTTGCCCTATTGGGGGCAACTCATTTTAATTAACTAGAAAATCGAGAAGGGCTAAATTTCGATGATATTATACGCTGCGAGACTAAACAATATAATTGTTAAATGTGCATTCAAGATGTGAAATTTACATTATAAATGAAGTAGTTTGATGGTCCCAAAGTTAATGACTTTCGGGACCACTATTTTTATGAAAAGTACTTTTACATCGTGTGTAAAATCAGTGGGTGAATTTTATCGTTACCGAAGAAGACTGTCTAACTAAGAAAACACATCAGTAGAAGCATAGAGAAAATGAAGGATTATGAGATTTAAAATAACTGATGTAATAAAGTAGAAGATTGAGAAGTGGGATTCGTGCTAACATATTGATGTTACTGAGGCTAAGTCTATGCCCATTAAATACTAAAAACCTGTCGGTCTGAAGTGACCCCCAAAAGTTAGACACGGTTATTTCATTAGGCAGCTTTCTCAAAATGAGTTCGGTACTGTACCGGACTCATTTTTAATTTTGCCTTTAACCGTTTGGTATTGTAGTATTCAACATACTTTTTTAGTTCTTCCTTAAAATGTTCCACACTTTCAAACTCTTTGTAGTACAGAAACTCCGACTTAAGAATGCCGAAGAAATTCTCTATGACGGCATTGTCGTAACAATTCCCTTTTCGTGACATGCTTTGGAGAATGCCACTCGACTTAAGCGCAAGCGC
>NZ_JBNDYG010000114.1:0-1601 GCF_049893405.1 Paenibacillus sp. Dod16 | reverse complement strand
AACATGAATCCAATCCTAACCATGAGGCAAAACAACTGGGGGTCCATAAAAACACGGTTAATGATTGGATAAGGAAATACAAAGTAGATGGAGAAGAAGGATTAAGAGAATCCAGGGGATGGAAATCCTACTCCAAGGAGCTAAAACTATCTGCCATTCAAGATGTACGCTCTGGAGAATACTCTGTACGAGCGGTGGTGAAAAAGTACCATATTTCGAGTAAATCTGTGTTAGAGAGCTGGATTTCCAAGTATACTGAAGGGGTGAAAATGAAACCAACTCGGAAAAGGATTGAACCCCCTCATATGAATAAAGGACGGAAAACGACTTACGAAGAACGTATTGAAATTGTACAATTCACCATCGCCCATGATTTAGATTACCAGAAAGCCATCGACAAGTACGGGGTCTCTTACCAGCAAGTGTACGCATGGGTTCGTAAATATCAAGCGAGTGGTCATGGAGCCTTAAAAGACCTCCGAGGTCGTAAAAAGCCGCTAGAAGAGCTAGACGAACAGGAACGGTTAAAGCTTCGGATCAAGGAACTCGAGGCACGAAATGAGCATTTAGAAATGGAGAATGCACTCGCAAAAAAGTTGACAGAGATCCGGCGAAGAAATACACGTTAACCCTTGTTCGGCATGCAGACATTTATCAAGCGATTACAGAACTGCATGCCGAGAAGGGATATGCGATCACCAAGCTCTGTGAGCTAGCAGGAATCGCCCGATCTGCCTATTATAAGTGGCTGAAATGGATCCCATCCGTCAGGGAACTTGAAAATCTTGCACTAGCCAAGGAAGTCAAGCGTCGCTATGACAAACGAAACGGGATACTGGGTTATCGCCAAATGCGTACTCAGTTAAATCGTAAGCTTAAAAAAAGTTACAACCGTAAACGGTATTATCGCATCATGCGAGCCCTTGAATTAAGGGCAGTGATTCGCAAAAAACGGCCAAATTACATGAAAGCTCCAGCCCTTCATATCGCTGAGAATGTCATGAACCGAAAATTCCAAGCGGAGGTCCCCAACCAAAAGTGGTGCACCGATGTAACAGAGCTAAAGTACGGAAATGGCCGCAAGGCCTACCTGAGTGCCATTATTGATGGATATGACAACTCTGTTGTTTCATGGGTGTTCAGCCATTCCAATAACAATGAGCTTGTCATGAATACGGTAAAGAAAGCATATAAAAGAAATCCGAATGCTACGCCGCTCTTGCACAGTGATCGCGGCTTTCAATATACTTCGCTGGAATACAGACAACTTCAAAAGAGATACAAGTTTACAAAAAGTATGTCTCGTGTAAGCCGGTGTTTGGACAACCAACCCATTGAACGATTCTGGGGTACCTTAAAAGCAGAAAGCTATTATCTGGAGAAGTACGATACGTATGACAGTCTCCTTCGTAGTGTAAGAGCTTATATCTATTATTACAATAATTTTCGATACACCGAACGACTAAACGGCTTATCCCCTAACGAATATCGACGAGCAGCTTAACTAAGAAAAATAATCCCCTCAGTCTTGATAACCGAAGGGATATTGAATGCTAATGATTTTGCTTTTTTAGTCTGTCTACTTGACAGGGAGCACTTCA
>NZ_JBNDYG010000113.1:0-1782 GCF_049893405.1 Paenibacillus sp. Dod16 | reverse complement strand
ATGATAATGATCGCGACAAAGGCGAGTGTTGCATTCCATACGATTTGGGTGACATCCCATACATCCTGAAAGTCAACGACTCCTACAAGCAGTGCCAGTACAGCACCACCGCAGGCAGACCAACCAATGGATAGATTTTTAGGCTGCCAAATGACAAAAACTAATGTAACAAGAAAAATGATGCTAGCCAGGACAACAGAAACCAATGTTCAAACCTCCAATTATGCGATTACTTAAGTACAGCAACAATCAATATATAACTATATCCTTATATAGAAAACAGAGATAATATTTAGCATCACTCAACCATTTGCTAAATATTCCTGTTAATCACATGCACAGTTAACTTCCTTATTCATGGATGATAGTACTTCTTGAGCACTTGGCATCTCATTTAGCACGGCTTGGATATATGGCTTGTCATCAACATTCAAGGAATAATAAACCCATTGGCCACGACGGGCTTCATTTACAATCCCCTGAGACTTAAGCTTTCTTAAGTGCTGGCTAATCGCTGGCTGAGACATGTCAAAAATATCGACAAATTCGCAAACACACCATTCTTTTTGCTTAAGAAGCGTTAACATCGTAAGCCTTGTTTTATCTCCAAGCAGTTTTAGCTTCTCGGCAATTTCGCTCATTTGCTCCAATAAGATTCACCCCATTCTTGTAAGATAACATCATAACCATATAATTTAATGCTTATATCTTAAATGAAAGAGTGCTTGATTTCAAGTGTCTAGAATCTGTTTCCAATAATTTCTCATTGAACAACACAAGTGTCCACCCTTCCTGCAATTGTGATGGTTTGAACGATACTTCATCTCTTACCGCAAGTAGGTTTTCCACGAATGCGGTAATAAAATCTTTTCACATTATCGCTAATAACAGCAAATTATATCTCCGAATTAACGCCCCTCTTAGGGGGCAGGTCTCCCTGCCCTTCTTTCATCATCACCTTATGTCTATCTCAATTCGTTCATTCATTTGTCTCACCGTAATCGAACTAACCAAACAATAAATCCAGAATCTTTTCATTTGCCTTTCTGTTCTTTCCGATATAAGGGTAGCAGTGTATATGGATCGCTGGATTGAAGTTGATTTCTATGATGCTGTAATTGGTATCGGTTGCTTCTTCCTCTAAAGAATCAATCATCATATCCACGCCACAGATGGTCGCTCCTGCAGCTTTAGCTGATTGAATAGCAAGTTCCTTATAGCTGTTTGGCATTTCATCCGTAAAATCGATACTGTCTCCTCCCGTACTAATGTTCGAATTTTCTCTTAGATAGATAACTTCCCCTTGTTGGGGTATATCGTTCCAACTCATACCACGGTTCTTCAAAAACATCTCTTCTGCTTCCCCTAACTGAATCTTCTCAAGGGGCGTCTTATACCCTTTACCTCGAAGTGGATCTTTATTCTTCTCATGAACAAGCTGTTCGACCGTGTGGACACCGTCACCGGTGACATTTGCAGGGACACGATGCAGGACCCCTACAACCTGATCCCCCATGACCAGAAAGCGATATTCCTTTCCTGTCATAAATTCCTCAAGAAGAACCGTTTGATCATGCGAAAAGGCGATTTCAAACGCTTTCTTCATATCCTCTCTCGAATAATCTTGATTGAAGATCGTAATGCCCAACCCAAAATTGGTTGATTTGGGCTTTATCACAATGGGGGTACCACGATATGTTTCATAGGTGGACATTGCTTCATCCAAGCTCTGAAACGCTTCCCCTGACGGTACACGAATTCCATGTTGTTTGAGAACTTCTT
>NZ_JBNDYG010000112.1:0-1826 GCF_049893405.1 Paenibacillus sp. Dod16 | reverse complement strand
GATTTAGGTCCCAAAATTACACCGATTGGTTCACTAGCCACCTTGCTTTGGCTGCATGTTCTTTCGACGAAAGGCGTGAAGATCAGCTGGGGGACTTACTTTAAGACAGGGATTATATTGACCATCCCAACGTTATTTATAACCCTTTTAGGATTATATATCTGGCTAACCATACTTTAATTCAAGTGATAAGGGAGAGAAACGATGATGGAAAAAAAGACATTGTACTTCTTGTGCACAGGCAACTCTTGCCGCAGCCAAATGGCTGAAGGATGGGCCAAAAAACATCTGGGTGATGATTGGAATGTCTACAGCGCCGGCATCGAAGCACATGGGTTAAACCCGAATGCGGTCAAAGCAATGAACGAGGTGGGGATCGATATTTCGAACCAAACTTCGGATATCATTGATCCGGTGTTGTTAAATCAATCCGATTTGGTGGTCACCCTATGCGGCGATGCAGCCGATCGTTGTCCGATGACACCTCCTCATGTTCGCCGTGAGCACTGGGGTTTTGACGATCCTGCCAAGGCTCAGGGTACCGACGAAGAAAAATGGGCTGTTTTTCAGCGCGTTCGCGATCAAATCGGCGAGCGTATTCAAAAGTTCGCTGAAACCGGCGAGTAATCGAATAGAATGCAGGAGCCGGGACTTTTCTCGGCTTCCTTTATTACAGGAGGGAAACGACATGATATCCATTGAAATTTATGATCCGGCCATGTGCTGTTCTACAGGAGTATGCGGGCCAAGCGTGGACCCTGAATTGATTCGCGTATCAACCGTGGTCCACAATCTAAAAAGCAAGAACATCGATGTTGCTCGTTATAACCTGGCAAGTGAGCCAGATGTATTTGTTACGAACCCTGTTGTCAATCAGCTGCTTACTGAACAAGGCCCGGAAGTTCTACCGGTAGTTTTGTTAAACGGTCAGGTAACGAAAATCCAAGGCTATCCCTCCATGGAGGAATGGTGTGCGTGGACTGGATTGGCAGAGACCGACTTGGTGAAAAAACCGAAAATGCGTATTGAGCTCAAAACGAAGCAATGACAGAAGGAAGTAGGTGCACAATGATGAGTAGATCATTTCATCCAAATGATATTCCACTAACGCCATATCTCTTTTTTACGGGCAAAGGCGGAGTAGGAAAGACCTCTACCGCGAGCGCGACAGCCATATCACTTGCAGACGCAGGTAAGCGAGTTTTGCTAGTCAGCACAGACCCGGCGTCGAATCTGCAAGACGTTTTCGGTATGACGTTATCCAATCATCCTGTTCAGATCCAAGGAGCGCCTAACCTGTATGTCGCCAATTTAGATCCGGAGACGGCAGCAAGTGAATATAAAGCACAGGTCGTTGATCCGTACCGCGGCAAACTTCCGGATACCGTGATTGCTACGATGGAGGAACAACTTTCAGGCGCTTGTACGGTTGAAATTGCCGCCTTCAATGAGTTCTCCACCCTTTTGACCAATCAAGAGCTGAAAGCCGGCTTTGACCATATTCTTTTTGACACCGCCCCAACAGGGCATACGCTTCGGTTGTTGCAACTTCCTACCGCTTGGAGTGGATTTCTAGATGAAAGTACACACGGTGCTTCATGCTTAGGCCCATTGGCAGGATTGGAGTCGAAGAAGGAACTATATAGCAACGCACTGGCAACGCTGAATGATGAACAGCAAACAACACTCGTGTTGGTGACACGTCCAGATCGCTCACCACTGTTGGAGGCTGCCCGTGCTTCATCCGAATTAAGAGAGACGGGAATGAATAATCAGATTCTTGTTATGAACGGCACTTTTGTTCTTCATTCAAACCCGGATCCCAT
>NZ_JBNDYG010000111.1:0-1847 GCF_049893405.1 Paenibacillus sp. Dod16 | reverse complement strand
ATATGTTACCATATCATTGTTATCGTGTTAAGCAATCAATAATGCTCATAAAGAAAAGGTCCTCAAATTAGTATAAAGCCTTGATAAATCAAGGTTTATGCTAATTATTAATGCACACAACAAAATATGCTCAAAATTTTATAGATACTCCTTGAGCAAACGGAGCTTGTCTGCCAGCGTTGCCGAGGTCTAGGTTTTATGGCACACGTAGTCTCTGTTGGTTGCATGGGTGCTGATTTCGACCGGCCGACTGGGTTCAGCAGGCAGATAAAGATGGAAGATCCTTCAAATATCACGAATCAGGTATACAGTTGGGCGTGCAGGCTTCTTGAAATGTATTGGGATGGACTTCCGATTCGGAGAATTGGCATAAGTGTGACACAACTTACAACTGACACGGAATATCAGTTATCTTTATTTGATACTCGTCGAGAGAAATCAATGGCACTTGAGCGGGTTACTGATGCGCTGAAGAATAAATATGGAGAATCAATTGTTATGAGGGCAGTTTCCAAAACTGAAGCGGGTCAAGCGATCGATCGCTCTGCGAAGATAGGAGGACATTATAAATGACACGTAAATTACTTGATGGTAACGGACTCTGGGAGTCAAGTCGTATGATGCTGCCGGAACATAAGTATGCAATTAATCGTAAACAACATGAGGAGGGGCGAAAAAATAAACCAATACTGGATGGACAGGAAATCGAGCTGATTGAGACTGCATTAGTCGAGTCTTTTCATGAACATCGTAGCGTTACAGTACAGATTTTTGATGAATATCAAGATGTTAACTTTACAGGAATCGTGACTGTGATTCATACTTATAGACGGGAGATAAAACTTTCGATCTCATCTGGTGAATGGGAATGGATTAAAATTGAAGACATTATTTCAGTATCGTAATATCCCTCAACATATGCTATGAAAAGGCTATTTAAGCGAATTAAGCATCTCATAAAAATAGGGCTCTACGGATCTTTGTGGTGAAATCATAAATTCTAATATCTAGAGATTTACTCGGTTGTTCCTCTTCACAAAATCCGAAGAACCAAAAAAAACAAACGCTGACTAGCGATTTGTTTTTTTGGTTCTATTTCTTTTTGTGCAGATTGCAGCTTTCCTAGATTCGATGATTTTTCTCTTCATCAGACTTATGATCAAACCACCACTCATCATACTCTTCGATACATTTACAAACTAAAGTGAGTTGTTTTGTAGAAACCCAGAAGCCATCCTCCCTGATCACTCCTTTCCTTACTTTAAACTAATACTCACTTTATCGATTTATGGCCTTAGATCTTACGAATATAACTTCTTTGATAGCATATTACTTTGAATTATTTATTGTCCCTTTTTGCTGCTCTTTCTAAAATAAAATCATGATATATTTTCTGAATTTCCTCAGCTGTTGAACCGAAATATTCGCTTGCTGATTGGAAATTTCTTATATCAGCTCCGTTATCTTGGTTCAATTCATTCACCTCATTGCTAATATAATTGTAAACATCATTTTTCGTATTTTGGCTATATTTAGATCCTGAAACTTTGGTGGAGTTAAACACGATTGTATACTCGATTATTTTTGAGCCTTCTTTTTCAACTACATACTTCCCTGTATATAGCTTGTCATTAATGGGGATTTCAGAAAAAATAGTTAATCTAATGTTACCGAATGGTTTTCTTATAGATACATTTCTTAAGTGAGCATTTTGCATTAATCTGAGTCCTTGATACACAAGGATTTCCACACATAAAAAAGGGACTTCACCCCAACTTGGCGAAGTTTTTCGGTGACCAAACCAAAAACCTCAAGAATGGAGGAAGTCACCTTGTATATTCTCCAAG
>NZ_JBNDYG010000110.1:0-2274 GCF_049893405.1 Paenibacillus sp. Dod16 | reverse complement strand
GTAACCACCTTATTTTCCATAATTAACACCGTACTATAGGAGTCCAAGGAAGTTTTCGTAGCTTGCTTCACGTACTCTTGATGATTACCTTTTGAAAGTAATACAAAATTCTCATCACGATCCATCCACTTAAAGCGTATGCCTCGTTTCACCGCAGCCTTTAAGAGTAGTTGGGTTGATAATTCGAGATCCTCATATCCTGCAAAACGGTATCCATTTTGAATACTGTCCTGAGCGTATGTTTTTGCTTTTTCCAAATGGTATGTCAGATAAGATGATTTTTGAATGTCGGACTTCACCCTGGATGCAACATTCAACTCCGTATGAAGAATTTTTTGCTTTTCACCGTCCAGAATGTGCTGATAATCCTCATTCTTAGGAAACAAAAGCTGCACCATATCCTTCATCTCATCGATAACAGCGAGTGCCATTTCCTCCATCGTGAGTTGACTATATTCAGGCTCGTTTAAATAGCCTTTGATACCTTCCATTATCACCTGATCTTGGTTAACATCAGCTATCCTTTGGTCTTCCTCATGGAAGGATTCATCCACTTTAAGCAGCATAAAGAGAATAAACAAATGTATAAAATGCATCATTTCTTTACTTATTCCAATCTTATGAAGTGGATTGATATCCATAAATCGAAGCTCCAAGTATGCTACTCCATCTTCCACAAGTTCTTGGCAGGGATTGATCCCCTTAGCGGTTTTTAAGCGAATGGGGCTGTAAAATTCCTTTACGCTTAGTAATTCATTCTGTTGAATCAACTTGTTTAAATCATGAACATACTCTTTGGCCGAATTAAAAGAAACATAATACGATTTTTCGTTCCGATAGCCACACATACTATTCCGAAGTGAGTTCATGATCGGAAAATAATAACTTTTATTATCATGGGAATCCGCCAAGTTAACACATTGCTCCATATAGGTATTATCAAAAACAGGACTTGCTCCTGTTAGATAGATGAGCAGCCATCGATACCTCATCAAGTTACGAGCTACTTTAAAATAAATCGCATCTTTGAACTCCTTAAAGTCTTTGTGCCGCTGACCGGTCTCATATAGCTTTTTAAGAAATTTCTCATCAAACGAGAAATTATAATGAATTCCACTTAACAATTGTCTTTTACGACCATACTTATCCGCTAATTCACTTCGATAGTCGTCTGCGATGGGATCGCTCATTTTGGCAATAGGTATTTCTTTCTCTTCGGGTAACATGGGTGGATTACTGCTTGGCCACAAATACTCTCCTTCCAATTCCACAGAAACAATATCTTGCAAGGCTTCCATGAAATCATAAGTCTCCTCAATCGACTCGAAGGTGGGAGTTATCATCTCGATTTGACTCTCTGAGAAATCAGTTTGAATATAAGGGTTTTCCTTCTTGCTTCCAAAACCCTTCGGGTGGGGTGTCAGTGCAAGTTTTCCATCTTGGTCGACCCGTACATTTTCTTTTTCTAAACCGAAATGACCTCGAAGAAGATCATTTTGAAGTGCATGGTCTATTACAACCTGTATAAGTTCACGATTCAACAAATTCATGTTTATGACCGTCCTTTGGCCTTGTTGATTAAGTAATTGCAAGCGATTTATGAATACTGCGCAAAGACTTTCTAAACCAGATAACCAAAATGATCCCCTTAAAAACACTACTTAGCGCTATCGCCATCCACACCCCATTTAAACCAAACGGTTCAGATAAGAGCAAAGCCAAGGGTATTCTTAGCGCCGTAAATAAAATACTGAAGATCGGAGGGATATGTGTTTTACCAATACCGTTAAACGCACCAACGGTCATCAGTTCCATACACATGAATAATTGGGAGAACCCGATAATTCGCATATAGTCTTCTCCGAGCTTCATACTCGTATCATCAGATAGAAACAGCGAAAAGAGTTGCTGAGGAAACAAAATGAATACGAGCGAAATGAAAGTGCCAAATATGGAAGTCAACAGCAACGCTTTTCGATAACCCTGCTGAATTCGATCCAATCGACGTGCTCCGTAATTTTGTCCGAAAAAGGCCGCGATAGCCCCTTGTAGACCACCGATCGTCATATAGGAGATCGATTCAATTTGAATGCCAACTTTTTGAACCGCAATGGCATCAGCCCCCCACCTTACAATAATCTTAGCGATAATGATCGAAATGATCGTAAAGGTGACCCGTTGAATCGTAATCGGAACTCCCAATCGGATAACTTCTTTCATGAGACGATTGTTCCAGACCGATTGCTTAGAGATCATTTCTAAGTTTTTCGTTTT
>NZ_JBNDYG010000109.1:0-2430 GCF_049893405.1 Paenibacillus sp. Dod16 | reverse complement strand
AAGCCCGATACGTCCAGGTTTTATCCTCCATCCATTCATATTGACGCCAATTCTCACCATAGGTGTGATCCCCCCATCCTTCAGCCCGGGCCCAATCCAATTGGACTGCGCCGGGTACGGTGGCAGGGACCCAGCGATCCGGAGCTTGCCCCGCATGATCACTCCAGCCTACTTCCCATTCCATTGTCTGTCTGGTGACCATATCCAACCTCCATTATCTAATCATTGCACGATCATAGATTCAGATTCAGTGTGTGCCCAGATGCTTTTTCCGTGCTCTCGCCGTTCTTGAATAACAAAATATACTCGGAATCCCACTCGGGCCTGTCAGTCACGACCAATTCGAGTTTCATTCTGCCGGAGGCCATGTCAGGCAGCAACCATCTTGCAGTCGGGCCGATCTGGTTCATACCAGGCGGGATAGAAGGAAAATCCCACTCCTGCAGTAACAATTTCTCACCCGCACCGAACGTTACATACACTCCTATTCGTCCAGGCTTGATGTTGTCGGGACTATCGCTCAGCAGCCATAGCTCTGGCTCAAACCATTCCCCTGGCCTCCACACAAACTTTGGAATGCGAGCGCTTGCGAGGACAGGCCTGCATGAAGCTTGCACTGCGTAATATGCCGGCTTCGGCCTGGCCGGATACATGATGATGCTGTTATTGGCTGCGGTCGGCCAAGGCTCGTTATAACACCAGTTCAGGGCCATGGAGCATACCGGCTTTTGACGGCGGGCTTCCTCGTAGATACATTTGTACCCTTCCGACTGCAGCAGCTGACCGCGGTCCACCAATTGCTCCAAGGTCTCGCTTGGCCCGAAGTAATGCTGGATGAGCTCCGGCATCAGCCAAGTATCCCCCTGCCAAGCGCCGAATCCGTGATGAGACTCCCATGTCGTGCCAGGTCTAGGCGGGAACAGCTCTTTGGCCGGGATAAAGCTCTCTAATTGTTCAACAGATGCAGGTGAGGGTATGCCGAACTCGGTGTAAGCCGTATTCCTCGCCTTAGGCATGGACTGCAGGACATCCTCGCCGGATTCATAACGAAACACGTAATTCCCGTGAGCCATGCCCTCGATCGGCGATGTCATCAAAAAAGGGGTTTGGCGGTCCAGCATGTAACAGTTCGCATTTAAAAGCCTGAGCGGCAACGATTGATCCGTCATTTTGGACCAAGAATTGAACAGYTCATTGCCGCCGCACCACAGCACCACCGACGCATGCCTCCGAAGACGCTCGATGATCGAGCGCGATTCCTGATCCAGCACCCGGAGATAAGCAGGGGTGTCCGGATATTGGTTGCATGCCAGCGGGAACTCCTGCCAGACCATYAGCCCGATTTCGTCGCATCGCTCGAAAAAGGATTCCTTGTTGACAATCCCTCCTCCCCAYACCCGGAGCATGTTCATATGGGCTGCCTTGGCCAAGTCCAGCAGGATTCCGTAATCCTCTGCGCGAATTCGCCCCGGGAAAATGTCCGGGTTTACCCAGTTCGTGCCTTTGCAAAATATCTGCCGGCCGTTGATCTCCATCGTGATCGGCGGATTGCTTCGACTCTTGGGAAACTGGGAGGGCTCCTTCCATGCCCCTTCGTGCATCACCAGCCTTGCGCGTCGGAAGCCGATCCTCTGATGCCTGCTGGATGTCGATGWGCCCGAACYATCCGCCGGCTTGAAACTCACCTCCGAGCGGTACAGGGGCTGTTCACCATGATCATGCGGCCACCATAGCCGAGGCTTCRAAAGCCTCTTCTGTATCGCATGGACCGGGCTTTCACCGTTTACAGCCCATGCTTCTTCAAATACCGTCTCCCCCTCGGGACCGATCAGCCTCCATTGCAGCTCCCCCGCTGCAGGTTGGCTAAGACGCACTTGCAGCTCCAATGCCGCTTCATCCAGCGYTTCTGTTAATTCATAACGCACCTCAGAAGACGCAAGATGCGCTTCCGGCCTGACGACAAGGTACGTATCGTCCCAGATTCCGAGCGGGATCAGGCGWGGATGCCAATCCCACCCGTAGCTCACCGCCGGCTTGCAGGAGTGRTCCGCCTGATCCCGGCTTCTAGGCGCTCCAGGACGCTTRGGGACAGGATCGATCACGATYTCMAGCAGACCGYCCTCCCCGCGTAAGTGCTCGGTCAGATCCAGTTCTAYCGGCGTGAACATCCCCTCTTGCTGCAGCAGCTCGGTGCCGTCCAGGCGAATATGAAAGCTGTAATCGATTCCTTTCGATATGAAATAGAGCCGCTCGCCTGGTGAAYTTGCCGGGGGGCGCAGCCAAGCCCGATACGTCCAGGTTTTATCCTCCATCCATTCATATTGACGCCAATTCTCACCATAGGTGTGATCCCCCCATCCTTCAGCCCGGGCCCAATCCAATTGGACTGCGCCGGGTACGGTGGCAGGGACCCAGCGATCCGGATCCGGA
>NZ_JBNDYG010000108.1:0-2610 GCF_049893405.1 Paenibacillus sp. Dod16 | reverse complement strand
CATTTCAGTGCGACACGTTACTCTATAAGTGCCTAATGGTATGAAAAGAGTGGGTTCTTATCAAATAAAAAGAATAACAACTGATTATTCGAAGGAAGGAATGAAAGCCTTCATGTTGAGCTTAAACTTCCTACCTAATACTCCTACAAGCAGAAACAAGAGATAGCTTGTCTCTGTTTGAAGCTAGGTGAAGTCGGCTGAATCGGGCCTAAGTTTCTCTTTGAGAAATATGGTCTGAAATAGGTCGGGGTGCTGAAAAGCGCGTCATGGTGAGAATGTTACACAAGTAACTGACCAAGCGATGAATGTACGGGTCTAGAGGTATAACAATTCGAAAGAATTGTGCTGCACTAGCAGCGTAAACTACCGAAAAGTAAGATTTGAAGTTATGAAATTCGGGATACCTAACAAAGAGGGTATAAGGTTTACAGGCTTATAGTCGCCACCTAAAACGCGCATGGATAGCTAGAATAATCGGAACGTGGAAAGCAAGAGACATTTATACAACTCCGTTGTTAAACCTCTATCAAGGGAATGGTTCATGGCAACATGATTTACTCTTGTGAGAGTAGGGGCRCAGTACCTATGAAAGAATGGAAACATTCCGGAGGGATAGCCCCAAGCCTTATAAATTTAAGTTAAATTACTCAAGTTGCAGATGATCGGTCAGGTAAGAAAGTGGGAAACAACTTTTCAAGGAGTTGTCCACAATCATCACATATTTGCGATACGCTGAATACTACGGGATGCAATCGATCTTTGATACTCTTTACCTTAAAAGTAAAGAAGGTTGCTCGTTTAACAGGCTATATGAACTGATTACTTCTGATAATAATATACTTCTAGCCTATCGAATGATTAAAAGCAACAAAGGATCAAAGACTCAAGGCACTGATCAATTTAGCATTGATGATTTCAATAGCTACAGTCAGGATGAATTCATCAATACGATTCGTAAAACACTTGATCACTATAAACCGAAACTAGTCAGACGTGTCTTCATCCCGAAACCCAATGGCGATAAACGACCATTAGGTATTCCTAGTATGCTGGACAGATTAATACAGCAAATGGTCAAGCAAGTTTTAGAACCTATCTGTGAAGCAAAGTTTTATAAGCATAGTTATGGATTCAGGCCTCTAAGAAGCACGCATCATGCAAAGTCAAGATGCGATACATTAATTAACAACGCCCAACTCCACTTTGTTGTTGATATCGATATAAAAGGCTTCTTTGATAACGTAAACCATACACTGCTTCTTAAACAACTTTGGAATATAGGGATTAAAGACCGGAGAGTACTGGCCATTATAGGAAAAATGTTGAAGGCACCCATTGAAAAGGAAGGAATACCTCGTAAAGGTACACCGCAAGGTGGAATTCTCTCTCCCTTATTATCCAACATAGTACTTAATGACTTGGATCACTGGGTTGCAGGGCAATGGGAAAATTTTAAAACCAAACATCCTTACACACAAAGAAATAAATATGCCGCCCTGAAGAGGACAAAACTCAAAGAGGGCTTTATCGTAAGGTATGCTGATGACTTTAAGATCTTTGCCAGAACCTCACAAGACGCCTATAAATGGTACCATGCAGTAAAACAATACCTTAAAGAACGACTTAAACTAGATGTCTCTCCAGAGAAATCAATGGTCATAAATCTGCGCAAGAAATCATCCAATTTCTTGGGCTTTAAGTTTAAGGCCGTTCCTAAAGGCAAAAAGCATGTTGCTCATAGTTTCATCTCTGATAAGAAGAAGGATCAGATCAAGAAACGAATAAATAAATTGATCACTGAAATTAAGCTATCTCCTACTCCAAAAACGATCTCACAATGGAATAGCTTTGTCCTTGGCCTACATAACTATTTCAAATTCGCATCACATGTAAGCATGGACTTTCAGGAAATTGCCTTTCGCAAAAGTCGATTTATGTTCAATCGTCTCAAATCCATCAGTAGATACGGAAGACCAAAACGGCCGCCTCCAACATACTCTAAGTTTTATAAAAATAATAATAAAACTTGGGAGGTTGCAGGAACGCTACTCTTCCCTTTACAGGACATTTCTAAAAGTAAACCACTAAACTTCAGCCAGGAATCAACCCCGTATAATGCTGAAGCCAGAGAAAGCATTCACGTAAATCTCAAGTTTCACGTCCAAGTAGAGTTATCGAAACTAATTCGATCGGACGTCTGGGATAGGACTCTTGAATATTCCGACAATCGGCTTTCAAGGTACTCAGGAGTTCAGGGATTATGCGAAGTCACGGGTTTATTCTTACAGGCAGAAGAGGTTCATTGTCATCACTACGAACCTCTATCCCTGGGTGGCACAGATAAGTACAATAACCTATGCATTATTCACAGCGATGTACACAGGTTAGTACATGCCACAGAAGATAAAACGATTGAACATTACAAAAGTATCCTACAACTTACCGACGCTATGATTGATAAAATCAATCTCTATCGCAAAGCATGTAAACTTGTGAGCATATAACTTTAGCATATAAGGTGGAACGCCGTGTGCGGTGAAAATTGCATGCACGGTGTGGAGGAGGGGAAAAGGTGGAGATAATATCAAACCCTTACCTATTCCAATAATT
>NZ_JBNDYG010000107.1:0-2705 GCF_049893405.1 Paenibacillus sp. Dod16 | reverse complement strand
GGTATCTATATAAAAACATGTGTGCATAAAGGGTCTAATCTTTTAATTCTTTGGAGGAATAATATTTTTCAAGTTGTTTGATATAGAGCACAAATAAAAAATGAGCATAATTCTATCTATTTATGCTCATTTTTAGTCGAATGAAGGACGTGTTCTATTGACAAACATAGATGGTCGGAGTTTGATTCTATGACATACGCGTCCTTGGATTAAAAGAAGGAGGGATATGTGTTGAAATCATCTAAACGTGTGGTCATGCTCGTTGACTGCCAATCCTTTTATGCGAGTGTAGAAAAGGCCGAACATCCTGAGTACAAGGATCGGCCTTTGGTGGTTGCTGGGGATCCGGAACGTCGTTCAGGAATTGTGCTGGCAGCTTGCCCTATTGCCAAGTCAAAGGGGATTACTACCGCAGAGCGCCTTGGGGAGGCAGTGGCAAAATGCCCGGATCTTGTTGTTATTAAGCCGAGGATGCAACGATACATCGATGTGTCTATGCTGATCACGGACATTTACAAGAGCTACACAGATCTGGTCGAGCCGTACAGCATTGACGAACAATTTCTAGATGTGACCGGCTCGATGCATCTGTTTGCGGATACACCAAAAGAAATGGCCCGGATCATTCAGGCTCATGTACAAGCTGCGACAGGCGTTTATACTCGCTTCGGGATTGCCGAAACCAAAATCCTTGCAAAGACTGCATGTGACAATTACGCCAAAAAGAATCCATCCGGCATATATACCCTCACCAAAGAGATGCTGCCCGAGACGTTGTGGAAACGTCCCGTCAGCGACATGTTTATGGCCGGCAGTCGTATGACCCGACATTTCAATGCTATGGGACTCCTGAATATTGGAAGTGTAGCTCAGACACCTCTTGTAAAGCTGAAGCAGATGATGCGGCGGAAGTTTGGCAAGAACTCCGACATCCAGGCGGAAATGTATTGGCGCATCGCAAACGGAATCGACGATAGCCCAGTGCGATCAGGCACACACCAGGTTGCACCAAAGTCAGTAGGCCATATGATGACCCTCCCTTTTGATTATCGGGAGTTTGACCACATCTTAACTCCATTGCTCGAGCTAACAGAGTTGGTCTGTCAGCGCTGCCGGGCACTAGGGTTCATGGGGCATGTTGTGTCGGTGGGGTGTATGGGAGCTGACTTCGATCGGCCAACGGGATTTTCAAGACAAATGAAGATGGAGGATCCATCCAACATCACCAATCAGGTTTATCATTGGGCACGCCGATTGCTTGAAACTTATTGGGATGGCTTACCGATCCGGCGGATAGGCGTTAGTTTGACTCAGCTCACCCCCGACAATGAATATCAGTTATCGCTGTTTGATACTGACCGGGAGAGACAGATGGCACTTGAACGGACAACCGACGCATTAAAACTCAAATACGGTAATGCAATTGTAATCCGAGCAGTCTCAAAAACAGCAGCGGGCCAAGCGCTCGATCGATCAGCTAAGATAGGAGGACACTATAAATGACAATACGCAAAAAGCTGGAGGGTAATGGGCTGTGGGAGTCTAGTCGCATGATGCTTCCTGAACATAAAGAAACAATCATTCGCCGGCAATTAGAAGAGGGCAGGGAGGCTCGGCCCACGCTTGATCCCCAAGAAATGGAGTTAATCGAGAAGGCGTTGGCCGAATCTTTTCATGAGCACCGCACTGTTACAGTAAGGATGTTTGTTGAGTATGAAGAAAGGGAGTTAACCGGTATTGTCGTACTAATCCATACGTTCAGACGAGAGATCAAACTGTCTATCTCTGAGGGTGAATGGAATTGGATAAAAGTAGATGATATTACTTCTGCAAGCACATTTTGAAAAAGGAACGCTTATCGGCATATAGCTGATAGCGTTTCTTTTTATATTGATTTAAAGATTCCAAAAAAAATTAGGATTCTGCTAACTTATTAATCTATTTAGCGTTTATATATATGAAGGCCTAAAAATTGGGAAAAGAGGTTGATTAATCATGAAAAGTAAATTTAAAATTTCTTTGGTATCATGTATTATTTTATCTGCAATGTTAACTGGTTCTGCTTTTGC
This sequence comes from Paenibacillus sp. Dod16, assembly GCF_049893405.1. Lineage (NCBI taxonomy): Bacteria > Bacillati > Bacillota > Bacilli > Caryophanales > Paenibacillaceae > Paenibacillus > Paenibacillus sp. Dod16. The sequence goes on along the minus strand of NZ_JBNDYG010000107.1, from coordinate 636 downwards.
TGATCCAACAATCTCTTCCGAAGATGCCTCTCTAAGCCAATCCTCTACTGGGAGCAACGTTAGCGAGGAAAGTAATTCAGGCGGAGATTTTGAAACGCAAGTTTTTCAAGAATATGGACCTTTCGGTGGCCTATACCAATATAGCGGTGCTATACATGGAGCTTTAGTAAAACCTAACTCTAACCATAGTATGGAGATCAGAAACCTTAGAGTTTATGGTGTTAATTCAGGAAACCCAGCATATTTCACTCTGCGTGTAGCTGATGTAGATGGAAATACAATATATTCAAAAACCTACATGACAGACCAAGACCTCAGAAATAAACCGCCGATTTTGGTACCGGTTGTTAGCTATAAGAATTATCAAGTTATTATAGAATCACACACTAACAACCTTATGCAGGGGGGCTTCTATCTCGGCGTCGACGGGAACGTGTCACAGTTTTAAAAAAATACTCAGTATATTAAAAAAGAACTGCAACCCGTGTGGTCAAGACCCCATTTTGTGGACATTGGAAAAACACCTAAGCTGCAAACTGGCGTCGGTACTCTACCGGCGTCAGTTTGTTTAATTTCCGCTGCGGTCGTCTCTGGTTGTAAAATCGTATGTATTTTTCAATTCGGTTTTGTGCCTCT
>NZ_JBNDYG010000105.1:0-3081 GCF_049893405.1 Paenibacillus sp. Dod16 | reverse complement strand
GCTGAGCGATACCAATGGACATTAAAAAAGATGACCCCTGACGAATTCAGAGGCCATCTGCTTGCTAGTTAAGTCCAGGCTGTTTTTTATAAATCCTCCACAATTGGGGTCACAGTTCACCTTTAAGGCAGGAGCTAGGCTGCTTTCACATTAGTAACTCGATATGTTCTAGACTGCTTTTTCCAGCCACATTCATCGCATCGCGGCCCCGGCGGCAGCAAAGACCAGCATGAAATAAACGCAGACCCCTATCATATGATTGCGATTCCACTCCCGCCCCGGAGGCGACAATGCCGCCCGAAACGGCTGCCGCCATAGCTAGAATCGAAACCATCATCTGGTCTTTCCCTCTCTTTCGTACCTGCGGAACCGTACTGTGTGTGGTTGAAATTGAAATCGTGCGGGGAGCTAAGATTCCATAGGTAACGGCACTATGACCGTGCAGAACGTATCGATCTAATTACTCACATCTGTCGTATCATCCATCCGGGCAGCCCGCATCGGTGAGAACACGAACCAAATTCCGACTACAGCCAGTCCGGTGATAACAACGCCTAATGCTGTGCGAAATCCAAATACATCAGCGATGAAGCCACCCAGAGGCGCTCCAATAACGATCATACTGCGGTTGATAGACCTCATGGTGGCATTCATACGCCCATGCAAGTGTGGAGGTGTGATCGTCTGCCGGTAACCCATCTCAATCGGACCCTCAATACCTAATGCTAAACCATAAAACAGTTGCCCGAATCCGATCAAGAGGAAGGTCTGAATCAACAAATCACCGTTGTCAGTGGGTGGTGCCAGAACCATGAACAGGACCGCAGGTGCATACAAAAGTCTAGCAAACGTGATGCTGCGTCCAATTCCAAATCGCTTGCTCACCCGGGTTGATAACGTCGTGCCTATAACAGCGCCAATCCCTGCTGATGTCATGACAAGTCCCAGGGTTGACGCATGAAACCCTAATTCGGTGAGAGCGTACGTTACCAGCACCGTCCCCAGCATACTGTTAAATAGAAACCACGCATGGGTATTGAGTGCCAGCGTGCTGAGAAACGGATGCCGGTAGACCCAGCGCAATCCTTCCTTTATCAATTCAAGTATGCGTTCATTCGAGGCCTTTTCCGGTATGGGCTGATGTTTAATAAAAGCCATAACCAGCCCTGAAAACAGATACGAAGCTGCGTTAACCAAGATTGCAAACGGAGCCGTAACGATGGAGACTAATAAACCGGCAGCTGCGGGGCCGCTGGTTTCCGCAACGGCTGCGCTTTGCTCCAACCGCGCATAAGCGGACAATAACAACCTTCTCGACACGAGTTGGGGCACAATAGATTGAGATGCAGCATCATTGAATAACGACATCGCCCCGAAGAGTATCATGATGATCATCAGAATGCCCACATTGATTCCATCGAACAATGCCAGTAGGCATATCGCTACGAGCAAGATCCCCCGCCCCAGATCGGTCAGTACCAGGATGTTCCGACGACTGACGCGATCAATAATCACTCCCGCCACCAATCCCAGCAGCACATAGGGCAGCCACCTCGAGGAATTGATCCAGCCCACATCAACGGTGCTGCCTTCCAGATCAACCACCACCAGTACTTGGAGAGCGAGTGTGGTAATATACGTGCCAAAATATGAAATGGTGGAAGCTAACCAGAAAAATACGTAACTCTTATTCTTGGAAAGATTCACCTCTAACCTCCAACTGAGCGCCGTATTTTTCGGATTAATTGTATATTGGAGTCACTGCTGAATGAAGTCACGAGCGCTATAACTAGTTAAATTGTAGCATATCCGCAACAGATAGAGTCGTGCTCATTCCAATTCATTCCACGATAACCATCCGTCGACTTATCGATAGAATGAGTGTGTATGTTTCTTAACGTTCTACTCAAGGGAATTCGTCATGGCGCTGCCTTTAAAAATATCAAATCCGAGTTCCTCAAGAATCTTCACGGCATCTTCAACAGGCAATTTAGGGAGATGAAACTCATGATCGATGACCTCTCGCAGCTCGCTGAGATCGGATAAAATGCGCTTTTCTACCTTCCCGTTTGCATACCGGATACTCAGTACATTGTCGACCAGAGACAGCGAGCGCTGCTGGTCCAGTTGCCACAGCTGACAGCGTAATGAAGAGGTAAAGAGATCATTCGGTTGAAAATAGCTTGCAATGGCCGGCTGGAAATCATCGAATTGATACGTTACCCGCGTGTCGAATGACCAAACCAATTCTGTAATCAGCCAACCATCCGCATACCGATAATACGTATATGTTCCCGGTTCATCCCCTGGGCGCAATCTGACTTCAATCCCGGCATATTGGGAAACTTGCTCGGGATCGCTCTCCAAACGTACGGGTTCGAAAAAAGGGGCGGAGTTTCCGCAATCCACGTACACTTCTTCTTGCTCACCCGGGATCCGCACCAGTAACCCAACATGTCCCCCGCCCAGCAGCGCATACCGGGTTTCGAAACCAAGCTGGTTCAAGAGCTGATGAAGACTGCTGTTAATCATATAACAAGTGCCTCCCGCATTCAGCTGCCACAGCTGATCTACGAATCTCTTCTCATCCTGCTCCAATCTTCCTTTTTGATGATATTCCCGAAACTGCAGCAACGTGGTAATGTTCTCGAACGGTACACGCTGATGATGTGCGGTGCAAATTCCGGTTAAATATTCCAATGAAGCCTCCCTTATCGGGACTTGAATATATTGCAAATAGTTGTTTGCCCACTGAGGCAGTTGTCCTTGATTCTGCACAATGTTCACGCTCCCTTTTCCTCTGAATGTAAGGTATGCTCATTATTTTAAACATTCTACATATCATTACGTCATACCAATGACTGCACGATCTATACAAAAAAGGTCTTACCTATAGGTAAGACCTTCAGGCTGTCGAGAAAATCTCGACAGCTATTTTTCGCACATTTAATTCAACACGACACCGCGTTAATATTATATAATATTAGTAAATAAACCGTTCGGAAGGGTGTTAAATATGTTGCGTTCTAACCGAGAAAAACAGCAGTGTTGCGTTCTAACCGAGAAAAACAGCAGGCTTAC
>NZ_JBNDYG010000104.1:0-3126 GCF_049893405.1 Paenibacillus sp. Dod16 | reverse complement strand
ACTTTCTTGGAGAATATACAAGGTGACTTCCTCCATTCTTGAGGTTTTTGGTTTGGTCACCGAAAAACTTCGCCAAGTTGGGGTGAAGTCCCTTTTTTATGTGTGGAAATCCTTGTGTATCAAGGACTCAGATTAATGCAAAATGCTCAGTTAATATAAATACTCCCTTATTAAAAATAAAGATAGGATTTTCGATATCATAGGGTAAATCCAGGGAATGGAGTGTAACAATGACTCAATTAAACAGAACTAGAAAAAACCTGCAGATACGATCTGACGGAAGAACTCCTATATATCTTGAATTGAAAAGCATTCCTGACTTACTAAAAAAAACAGGATTAACAGTGGATCAGCTCGTAAATCTCATCAATCTGGAGGGTGGACGAGACCCGGGTAAGCCCATTTTGTTCAAGGAGAATTGTCGTAATTGCTCACGCTTGTTTTTTTCTGTCTCACAGGACCACTATATGCGCATAAAAAATGGATACCCAGTGCATTGTCCTCTCTGCAGGGAAGATGATAAAAGACAGGCAAAATTAAACTCATATCATAGAAATAAGGGGCGACCATAAAAGTTCTCACCTCAAAATCATCTGTGAGCAGAATACATATACAATACTCCCAGTTATATTAGTTGTACGCATAGTAGAAAGCAAAAGGGGGTCTAATTAATGTTAAAGTTTAGTTCAAGGATTAAAGCGAAAGGATAAATATGTATTTAAAATTGTCTGATATACATACCATCTAATACAATAGTAACGACTAGAATCAGAAAAGTGAGGGGAAATATGAACACATACAAGTACCCAATAAGTTTAACGGGAGTTGTTTTTTACTGGGAGCAAGATCAGTACTATGAATTGTTTGAAAATCGAACCCGACAGGTAATGAGTCGAGAAGTCTTTGAATTCCGTTCAGAACAATATAACGCTGCCGGTTCCCGCTTCATAATAATCGATGATAAACAAATTTCCTTGTTGCTTCAGGTTTGGGACCAGCAACCTCTAAGAATAGACACAGATAGACTGCATTTTTATTATGATTTTGGAATCATCACTAAGAATATCTTTGACCATTATATGACGCTTAAAACCCAACCATAGTTGGGTTTTTCAATTGTGGGTCCATCGATAATAATTTGAATCTCGCCATTAGTAAAAGGGGGAAGATATGATGAAAAGGTTAGACGATTTAGCTGGACGTAGTAATAATCCTACAAGCGTTTCATTTAAGCATGTTTTGACAGACTTCCAACTTTACACAGAAAATTATCATACGGGTTCCCAGCTTTCATTACCCTCTTCTCTTACTCAACAAGAAATGCTGTCTTTGATTTCATCAGAATATGAAAGATTAACAGGTATTTTAGTAACTAAGGATTATACTGTTCACTTAATCGATATCCAGCACATTATTGATTTTGAACTTTTGGATGACTTTCAACAAAGGATTATAGTAGAGCGAACGGGTATCAATCCACTTAAACTAGCAAAACAGATAATGGCTACCGGCCGTCCAACTAAACAGATAGCCCTGTTGGTTGGAACAAACCGAGCGATGTTCGATCAAGTTAATGATGAAATGCTTCGGTTCTTAATGAAATCAGATTGCGTCTTCATCAGTAAAACATCTATTATGTGTCGTTAACGGAGTTGAACATGAACTTTATATCCATTTTTATATAACTCACTTGTACCTATGTCTAAATCATGTTTCTTGTTGGCTATTCAATAGGGAAATTCCCCCAGTTATCTACAACTGCAATCAAGTCAGCATGCAGTTCTTTAAAGGGTTCCAAATGTTCGACTAAGAGAGTGCTTTTATACTCATTCCACTTTTGTTCAATATTTATTTTTGCTTCCTCAATCCTTTCAGCTTCAAAGTCAATTAATGAATATCCAAATTCACTTATGAACGATTCTGTCTCATGTTTAAACCTAAACATATAGAAACCTTGTTTATAACTGTCTTGTACAGGCAAATTAATACCAGTTCGCCTTACTCTTTCTTCTACTTGCATGTCTAATGGCATCATCACTTCCATAAATTGAATCTCCCCTAGCCACTTACTTTCCTCTTCGAGTATTTGATCCACAGCAACCTTAATTTCTTTTTTATATGCCTTCGCTTTAATACCAAGTAGCTTACTGTAATCAGGCTTATAATCAGTACTGATAATCTTTATAACAAGCAGGTGGTGTGTCATTGCAAGAGCAAGGCCTGTTACCCCTTTTCTACCTAGAGACGCTAATAGAGTTACGGCCTTTTGAGCTTCGGCCTCAATATCATCAAGCTTTGTTTTATCTTTAGTAGTACCATAGTTTATAATCTGCTCCATTACATTTCTTACGTAAGCTAGATAATTCCTTAAATCATTCTCTTCAATCTTTTGAGCGATCAAGTTAGGTAATTCATATAGGGCTTCGAGAAATTTCTCTTCCCAACTTTCTTTATTTGGCATTATCTCAGCAATCAAACGAGTAACTATTTCGCCTGCAATATAGTCACCAGCTCCTGGAATCAAGTATTCACTAGTAAAAAATGCAATCAACTCTTTCCAAGTCATATCCTTAAATTCTTTATCCATTTTTTCTAAATCCCCTAACCTTCTTTTATTCTTTAAATCCCCTAACCTTCTTTTATTCTTTAAATCTCCTAATCGATCGCAATACTAATTAATCATTTCATGCTGCCATCAATAAGGATTTTATAAGTTAGATATTTATTTGATCCGTTCCCCTTGAGTCGTTTCCGTTCCCACTTGAATCGCACTTTTGATTTTTTCATCACTCATATGGCAGGACACCCAAAAAGAAAGAGGCAGCAGTCATTTTATATGCTGCCTTTTTTACTAAAGACAAGTAGGTAGTTTCCTAAAATTAACGCCCGCTGCTAAGAGGTGGAAAGTTAACAATGTTGTGCCAGATATTTAGTTGGATCTTGTATTTCAGCTTCAAGAAATGAATGTTTCCTCTCTTTAGAGTCTGTAAAATATATTGTGTAAACTCTCAAACCCATTAAAATGGAAGTAAGAGAAAGGTTGGGGAGAACACATGGGACTTTGGACAAAACAACAGTTACGGGAATTTATTAAGGAAAACAACTTGGTAAGCGCACAGGATGCGC
>NZ_JBNDYG010000103.1:0-3446 GCF_049893405.1 Paenibacillus sp. Dod16 | reverse complement strand
CAACAAAGTGAAGGAATTACCGCCTCAAACACTCAAGAAACAGTAGTCCCGCCTGATCCGGGAGTTCAAGACAAGAGAGTTGATCTGTCTCAGCTTCCAGAGGGTGTTGAAGTGCGTATTCCTGAATCAATCAAGGACACAGCTCCTGCAGGAATAAGTGCTGCACAAAGCAGTGATGTTCCTAATTTGAAACAACTCACTCCTATCACTGCTAATGAAGTTGCTCCTGGTGAGTTTCATTTCATAGCAAGATACCAATCGCAAAATGGTGCTGAGATTATTGTAAATCAGGTACCTGTCGAGGGAAGTACCATCGAGACTATAAAGGGCTTCTATAAAGAACCGACAGAAGTTACCGAAATCAACGGCCATACCGTTGTTTATGTAGATGGCGAACATAGAAAAGCCGCACATTTATTCTTGAATGATCATCTGTTTAATGTCTCCACCTCCACTGGAGACCTTGATGATGTAATGAATGTACTCCAACAAATTCAGGAGTAACAATAAAAACCCACCGGGATTGAACTGTACCTCCAATGTTAGATGTGTCTAACAATTGGGGTGCAGTTCATACGCGGTGGGTTTTCGCTTGTTTAACTTCCGTCAAATCCATCGATAAAGCTTCCGCAAAATGCCTAGTTGCTCCTTTCTTTGAGTGTGCCTTTTGGATTACTCTTTAATTTCTTTCGCTAGTTCAATCAGGTAATCAAGAGTCACATCTTCATAAACTGTACCCACGGTAAATACATGATCATTTGTAACAATGTGGACCGTTTTCCTTGGGCCTTCATCTGTAGTCACTGCTTGGAATCCATTGATATCAATCACGGACACTTCACTAGAGTCATATATGCTCAAATTTTTAAAATAGTCAATAGACACCCTTGGGTCACGGTCTACTTGGAAAAACGTTACTTCTGATCCGCTCTTAAGAGCATAGATTACTTGTTTTTCTACATTTGTTCCCCAATCAGTTTCATTTGCCAATACCAATTTCTCAATAGAATTGTTAGACGCAGTACTTATATTCGCTTGAGACATTGTTCGATCTGCCAAGTCTAACGGAATATGGATATTATCAGTCGAAGCATTTTCAATATCAATATTTACAGTAACCGGTTCAGGACGTTGATTTTCAGTAAAATCGCTTTCATTAACAACACCTTCCAAATCAGACGGTGTAGACTCAGATATGCTGCTTTCATTTACATTTGTTACAAGCGGTTGTTCAGCGGTATAAGCATAAATTGAAGTGCTTGCTCCCAAAGCAGCCACTATTCCTAAAGAAATTAGAATAGACTTTTTCATGTATTCATCCTCCTATTGATTTTATTGAGTATATTCGAGATAACATTAGAGCCATCTCTGGAAAACCAAACCAGAACTTACCACATTTCCATTTGATCTGTACTGAAGATAATAATTCATAGTTACATCGACGTTAGTCGCATAGTATGAATATATAGTTTGGTAGGTTGTGCTACCAGGATGAAGGTAACGGTATTCTCCATACCCCCCAGTAGGCATCACATAAGTATCCATCCTTGACCATGTACTTGAGCCAGCAACCCCGTCTGATGTCAATCCTTCTCTTGATTGGAAAGCTTTCACCGCATTTGTAGTGCCAGAACCATAACTGCCATCTATCGTTCCTACTGTTGATTGATATCCAGATGACCACAAGTTAGCTTGAAGTGCTCTAACATACCCTCCAGAAGAACCGGAACGAAGTGTTGGGAACTCCTCCCTGAAAAGTGCATCAGCTGCAGTACCTAAAAATAACATACTGGATAGAGAAATAGATGAAGCAAGCAATAAGACTTTCGACAGTGCTTTTTTCATTTTACCACCTCGTATTCTTATATTAACTTCATAAACTTGTAAACCATTACATCACAAATTATTACCATAAACACCATTTAATATAAAAATAGTTATTAAATTCCTAAAAATAGGGGTGGTTACCTACAAAATACTTAAAACCTAAGTATTCCGTTGGTTATATATATAAACACCTAAACCAGACTAAAGGTTAGGAAGAGTTGAAGAAGTTTATCCGATATGCTGAATTATCGATAGGATACAAGGTGTTATTAGTGGAGAAATAAGGGGTGAAATTTAGGACTCATGCTAGCAATCCCAAGATATCGCTTTATAATGCTAAAAGAATAGAAGCGATTGAAAATCTGGAAATGCTTACAAAGGTGCAGCGTGAAATACAAAACTACCCGGGGGCGCCCGCAACAGAATTTTTTCGAGAATTTACTGTTTTAAAAATAAAGAAAAAGCCTAACTCTGCTGAGTTAGGCTTTTTTATCTAACTTCCGAATTAACTGACTCACGTAACCTTGGGAAAAACCAAGCTTTCTTGCCCATTCGCCTTGCGTAGCGTTGGGATAGGTCTCCATCACCTCGGCGAGCCGCCTCAAGGCATTGTCCCCTTTTTTTCCTCCAATACTACTCCCCTGTTCCGGTTGATCATCGCTTTCCAAAGCGGCGGCGCTTTCAAGGATGGCCATTGAGTCTAAGTCAGGTTGAGACACCATATCTCGTAAACAAGATCCACAAACTTGCCGCCCCTTGAAGTAACTTATCGACTCCATCGAATCACAAAACAAACATCCCGATTGATATTTACGAAACATCAATCGATTCGCCTGATCATCGATAAAAATCTCAACCGGCTCTCCCACATCCATCCCCAAAACCCGTCGTAATTCGATGGGGATCACAATCCGGCCAAGCTCATCCACCTGCCGGACAATTCCTGTACTTTTCATATAGCTTCCTCCTTCAAGCAAAAACTTTGCAACCCATTATGTTATCATCCAAGCTTTTTAGGACTTCAATTCATTTTGCTTACTGGACGTTGTGAAATATGTCGTTTCTAGTTAACACCAAATTTTATTAGAATTATAGATGAATTTACCTAATAAATCTATATTTCTATATAATTTGGTATTTTAATTATGGTTGGCTACGTTGCGTACCGGCTATCTAAATGACCGCTTTATTATAATATATAAGTTGGTTTGTTTATTATTATTTTGTCCACTATAATATGTAAAAAATTAATAATTGGATTTGTGTAGTGGAATCCTTGATCAGAATGAATCAGTGCATCTGATGTAAGTGTTATTGACCGGTTATTTTTTAGCTTTTTAACCGTTTCTAGTGCAATATCAAGCGTAATCTTATCCGACACCTGATAAGCCAAAATTTCATTGGTAGATGCATCTTGAATCGTAGAGAGATATGCTTTCTTCCCTTGTCCATAAAATAAATAGGTAATATCAGTAAGTAGTACTTTCCCAGGAGTTTCTTGTTTGAATTTACGGTTTAATTCATTTTTTAATACACGATGTTCCTGCGTAGCCTTAGCCATTTGACGATAAGGATTTGCTTTTCGGATGGGGCAAACAATGTTATATTTTTTCATTATT
>NZ_JBNDYG010000102.1:0-3514 GCF_049893405.1 Paenibacillus sp. Dod16 | reverse complement strand
CCTGAATTTCGAAAGTGCATAAGATCAATGCAAGATGCTAAAGCAATGGCGACTTAAGAAGTGAAAAGGTGGGAGTTTCCCATGTTTTAGTGGAGACGGAAGCTTGCGGCAGATGGTCTTTCCCCCTCCCCAATGAAGAGGCAGTCCTGATTTCCATGTAAAATTTTGCTTATCATTATTCTAACTGCGCCACTCGAACCTCGATTCGTTTCCAGACATAACGGCTGGGAAAGTCCCTCGCAAGCTTGAGTAGGATAGAGCGACCATGCCGAATGAGCGTTGCGGCGCAATAAAAGAATTCCAGACGGAACCGGGCAATCGTATAGCCTTGATGGACTGGCTCACAGCAGTCACGTTTGAAGCGCTCGAACAAATTGTAGGCCAGCAGCTTGATCAGCAGATCCAGACCATTGGCTTTGAAATCACCTGTCGCAATGCGATCGATGGAAAACCCGTTCTTGGCTTCCTTAATGTAATTTTCCATGCAGCAGCGCTGATTGTAGAATCGCCACAAATCGATCGGTTCCCATTCCAGATTAGTCACCATGGCTTCGTACTGCCAGTCCGAATCGAATACAATGCGGCCTTGGCCCTCCTCGAACACTTGCGCCTTACGGATGATCGCTACACGACGCGCCTTGTTCCAGGAGGTCGCTTGGTAGATCAAGCAAATACCTTCGATGATCCACTCTTCGTCGACATATCGCGTCCAGTAACGACAAGCCCCAACTTCCTTGGCCAGCCGCTGGGTCCATTTCAGCTTGCCGACATAGCCGATGTGGTGCTGCTCCCACAAGCTGTAAAAATCTTCACCGCCAAAGCCTTTGTCGAACCTTGCGTACTTCACTTTGTGTTCGTCGAGCAGTCTAAAGGTTTGCCGCAGGAAGTCGGCCGCATCGGTGGAAGAGTGCGTATTGCCCGGTCGAAGCACGGCGTTCAAGTTTAGTCGGCTCTGGCCTTCAAAGGCAAGCAGGGGATGATAGCTCTTACGCCCGGGCTTGTGTGGATTTGTGCCTTTGGCCGCGCCGGACTGATCGCCATACACGGTCTCTACCGTGGAATCCAGATCGAGAATCAGCTCAGGTGGCAAGCAGGGTCGAATGATCTCTTGATTCAGCCTCCGCAGTTCGTTAACCAGAGAGGGACAGAAACGACCAAGCCGGATCAATTCCTTGTACAACAGACTGTGATGCGGGCAGCGGCCGCCGAGAAAGCGCCTCAGCAGCACGTCGCTTTGCAAACGACGGAAATGAAAAATCCGTTCGCAGCCAAGCATCCAGCCAACGATGAGATAGAGCAGAATACGGTAAACGGGGAAGAGGGAGTTGCGCGCTTTGCCGCCGGAGAGGCTGCACATCGCCTCCGGCAGTTTGATTTTTTCGAGAAAGGCCAGGAAGATTTTGATGCCGCCGCAGCTCGTTGCGTTTTGTAGTGAAAATTCTGTTTTAATTTTGCTGATCGTTGTGGTAGACTTCACCTATAAGGTGCTCCTCTCTTTGGGTGTAGTGTTCCAAGTAAACACCATTCTACCAAAGATTCGGAGCCCTTTTCATATTTTCAAGAAGCGATACTTTCGAAATTCAGGATAAAATATGTGCCCCTCTCAAAATAGCATGATGAGCAATTTTGGAGGGGATTTTGTTACGTTCCAACCCTTATAGATTAAAATTTTTGGTTATTTGAACAATACTAATAACTACAAGCAGATTGTTATCCAACTTGTGAAAGAGCAGATCCAATGGAATATGAATTGTATTCAGGATTTCCTTATCATCCTCAAATGTTTAAAAGTTACAATTACACACCAAGGTCAAAAAAACATACACTGATAATTTTAATATTAAATAGATGTAGGACATTTTATGATTTGATACCTTTAATTGAACTTTATGATGCGAATGTAGAGACATTATAGAAAGATAGATGATGCTAAGAAGTTATATAGACGCAAACAATTAAATTTTACACAAATACCACTTTATGACTCAGGTGTATGTGTGGTTGGAATGTTTAAACAGGATTAGGAGAAATTGTAGATAGATTTCTTCAAGGAGTTGAGTTATGAGAATGCATTTTAAGTCAATTCATACTTGAATAATATTAAACTTAGATTTTTACATCATAGGTTTAAGTCATAGAACGGTACACATCAAGCTAATTAACTTTATTAAAGAAAGAGAGGCATTACATGATCACTCGAGCAATACAAACGGCTGCCAAAAAGATGATGATCGATTTCGAAGAGCTTACTTCACAAATTAAGCATACAGGTGAACGAGGAACAAGTCGTGAAGAGTTGTTAATAAGATATTTGAAAGGTTATTTTCCATTGAAGTTTTCCTTGGGTAGAGGAGCAATTATTGACAGTAGAGGGTATCAAAGCAACCAGCAAGATTGTATTATTTATGATTCATTTAATAGTCCTATATTGTTAGATATGGAAACTACCCAAATGATTCCTATTGAAAGTGTGTATGCTACAATAGAAGTCAAATCTTCATTAAATAAAACTGAATTGCTAAAATGCGTTAATAATATTAAAAGTGTGCGTGAACTTCCCAAGCATCCTATTTATCCCATTAATTCTAACACAGCTGGATTTGTATTCGCTTTTACTTCTGATACTAGTATTGAAACTCTATTGGGAAATCTAATTGATTTCAATAAGGAAATTGAAGTAGGGAATCAAATAAGTATAATTTGTATTTTAGATAAAGGATTAATTATTCATGTTAACAAAGCTGGACTTAGGGATTTCGTTCTAATACCTAATCAAGATTCTACGCCTGTAATCATCGAAAACTCTGTTGAGCTGAACTTAATGTTATTCTATTTGTTTCTTATGCAATATTTAAATTTAGAACAGGTTTCTTCTCCCAATCTATTTAAATATGCTGATCATGATGATATTTTGAAAATTAATTGGAGTTTACCTGCTAAATTCGTACCTTCAGGCAGCAGTGTTAATATAGATGGGAGACTAGTTGATGCTAATAAAGCAATAAATCTTAGTAAAAAATTAAAGGTAATGGACGCTATTCAAGCTGGTGTTGCTACAAAAGAGCAGCTTATGGATTTTTTTGCAAATGAGTTTATTGAAGCATTAGATATTACTACAGACAAAAATAACTTAGATGATAACTTTATATTCTTTGATAAAAAATTCAGTTTAGCAAGTATAATAGCAGCTGGAGAGATTCATAAAAAAATTGTAAGTGGGATGCAGTTAGATGAAGAGGATCTCAGATCGCATGAATTACTATTTAATAACTTATATATGCACTATGAGGAGTATTTTAAAACATACAATACAAAGGAAATAAATAGTTAAACTAAGTGAAATACTATCCATTTTTTGTAATGTTAGGGTCTGTCAATAATTTTGTGTAAACTCTTTTAAGCACAGATTCCCCCGAGGGGGAAGTCGCGAATCTAACGCAAGTGTTGACCGACCCGGTCTGGGAAAAATACCGAAAGCTGGAGCAGCATTTGGCCCCAGTTTTGGACACGTCCA
>NZ_JBNDYG010000101.1:3957-8177 GCF_049893405.1 Paenibacillus sp. Dod16 | reverse complement strand
ATTTTATCTTGTTCACATCACGTTGACTAAATAACTTAATACTCATGGTTTTCTCCCCGAATTTTATTTCCTTAAGTATATAGAAAAGTACCCCGTAGAGTAGACCTTTTTTAGGTGTCTACTCTACGGGGTACATTTTATTTATCGGAGCTGTCCTTTTTCTATTGTCCTTTTTGTGAGTGGATTTCTACAGTGAATTCAATAATTCAACTTATAGAGTAGATTACCATTTCACAATGGATGTAAAAAATGGTACAATGAAATGAGAACAAATGTTCCTATTTTGTTGTTCGTTAGCTTTCTCTTTTTCCCCTAAAAAATGAATACGATGATAGACAGGCATAGGAGGGATGCGTTATGAAAAAGCATATAACAGCATACGAACGCTATAAAACTGAAATTTATCGAATTGGTTGGAGAATACAATATCAGGCTAAAAAACTTAGAAAACGGGAAACGCTATACCCTGATTTTAGTACCGTGCAGACGGGGTCATTTCATGCTAGATCCGATGACCGCATTTGGATTGGTCAATTACTGGATTCATTGCCCCCGCAAGGAAGAACCATTATATATAAACTCTTCTTAGAAGACCTCACTGAAGCGGAAGTAGCCAAGCAGCTCCATATCTCTCAACAGGCGGTGAACCGATGGAAAAGAAAAATGATCCAAAAGTTATCTCAGATCGCGAATTCATGATTTTGCTGCAAGCTGCAAAGCAGAATGAAGATCAAGCCATTCTGCAACTCATTGATTTATACAAAGACGATATCATGAGAATCAGTCAATATATCTATATGCCTCAAGAGGATGCCATATCAACAATTGTCCTGGAGTTTATGGAAGTGATTCGAGAGAACAATGATACGTATGAGACAGACTGAATTTCTTTTGAACCCTTTCCCGGTTCAGAGCGAATATAAGGATGGGACGCTTTATTCTATCGACCATCCATTTCAGGTTTACGACGAACACGGTTAATTGTCTGCCTGTGAATCAAACGACTTCTCTTCCTTTTTCCTTTTTCCAGTATAGCAACAAACCCAGTACCGCCCGAGGTACTGGGTTCTGTTTTACAGAAATTGCATTCGTTTTGCAGGCCCTCTGTCAAGGCTCGCTCATTCAAGATAACACTATACGACTGTAGGAAACCTCGTTTCAAAGGTCGTTCGCTGCCGATCGCTCCGCACCCGGATTTCGCCGCCCTGAACTTCCACTATGCTCTTCGTAATGGCCAATCCCAAGCCGGTGCCACCGGTCTGCTTCGAACGGGATGCCTCTACACGGTAGAAGCGGTCAAAGATGAACGGCAAATCCCGCTCGGGAATCGGATCGCCATAGTTGGTGAAGCTGATGCTCACCTGATTGCCATCGCTGCGGACGGCAATGTCGATCCTTTTGCCCGACTCCCCGTAACGGATCGCATTGGATATCAAATTCTCGTAAGCCCGGACGAGCTGGGCGCCGTCTGCAAGAACTACGAGCCCTTCCTCTGCAGAAAGCTTACATTCCAGCCCGGCTTTCTCCAGGGCAGGAACGAATTCCTCGATCAGCTGTCTCATGAACTGAGCCATATCGATCTCCCGGATATCCAGCGGAAGCCCGTTATTAATCCGGGTGTATTCGAATAAATCATCAATCAGCTTCTTCAGACTTTGCGCTTTCTCATATGCGATATTTACGTAATAACGCAGCTCCACTTCATCCTGGTACCGGTCTCCCTCGATAACCTCCAGAAATCCCAGTATCGATGTAAGCGGCGTCCGCAAGTCATGGGAAACTCCCGTAATCAGATCATTCTTTGTTTTTTCCGCGTTACGCTCCTCCAGAATGGATTGGTGAAGCTGCCTGCTCATCTGGTTGATGCTCTCGGCCACCTCACCCAGCTGGCTGCCTGACTGAACCGGAATGTCGGTGTCGAAATTCCCCTTGGCAATCTCGCGAAGCCCATTCCTGATTTCTTCCAGATAAACGTTCAGCTGATCGGTCATGCGGTTTATGCTGGAAGCGACGACACCTAATTCGTCTAGGGATTTGAGCTCGATTCTGGAATCGAATCGCCCCGCCGTAATGTCCTGAAGGCCAGTCTGAATTTTCTGCAGATCAAGGACAAACCACTTTGTGCTCACATAATAGCTGACCAAAAAAAGAATAATGCCCGCAACCAGCATAACCGGATCCGAGCCAATGTTGTTAATGATCCAGACGAGCGGCGGCTTGATGGCCGGAATAGAGAGTATCAGCGTACTTAATGCGTAGAGTATGATAAGCAGGGCGGCCGTGATGCCGATGCTGGCAAGCAGCATAAGCAGCATCTTCAGGCGGATGCTATGAAGCTTCATTATTTTCAAGTTCGTCACCTCTGCTTAAGTTTACTCTATTTTATAGCCAATCCCCCACACCGTCTTAATATATACCGGCTGCTGCGGATCCTTCTCGATCTTCTCGCGCAGCTTGCGAATATGTACCATGACTGTATTTTTCGATTCCATGAACGGTTCGTTCCACACCTCGGTATAAATCTTGTCCATGCTAAGGACGAGTCCGCGATTGATGGCCAGCATATGCAGCAGAGCAAATTCGCGGGGCGTCAGCTTAATCTCAACGCCTGCCACCGCTACCCGGTGGGAAGCGACATTAATAACCAGCTCATCGATCTGGATTTCGTTCTCATCCCTCACCGAGTTACTGTTCAGCTGTTTGTATCGGCGCAGCTGCGATTTGATTCTTGCAACCAATTCCAGCGGGCTGAACGGCTTGGTCACGTAATCATCCGCGCCGATGCTGAGTCCGGCGATCTTGTCAATCTCCTGACTCTTGGCCGACAGCATGATGATCGGCGTGTTGTTCTCCTCCCGAATTTTCATGCATGCCTCAATGCCATCCATCTGCGGCATCATGACATCAAGAATGATCAAATCCACTTTATGGATTCTTAGAATCTCCAGCGCTTCCAGGCCGTGAGATGCGGTGAGCAGCGTGTAGCCCTCATTTCTGACGTAAATCTCCATCAATTTCAAAATTTCGGTTTCATCATCAACCATTAATATCGTAACTCCAGACATGGCTCCTCCTTGATCAACGGCTGTCAGAACAACGCCGTACGACATCATTCTTCACGGATGTCAGACTGCGTGGTGCGGTAGATGGTTGTCTCTTCGCTTCTCCAGAGCCATGCCCTCGTCTTCGGATACGTCCTGGTTTGCCATGAAGCAGACTACGAACCGGAAAGCGGCACAGATGGCGAATCGACTGGCTTAACCGATTTCTTCGCCTTCGGAATATTACCGAATATCACCCAGGAGCCTGGTATAAATCGAACCGTCAATTCCACAACGATCCATGAACAGCCTAATGCTGCCGCAAAACCGCCTGCATACCACAGGTGGGTTAGCATGGAATTTCCCGTAGTTAACGGAAACTCCCGGTAGACGAGCAGAAAGAACGGATGAATGAGATATATTCCGAAGGATACGGCACCCAGTCTTTCCAGCGCCGGCGTCCATCCCCGCACCCCTGCCCGATAAAAAAGAATCGCAAGCTGGAGCAGAACGAGCGCCCCCAGGTACGTATGCATATTCCACAGCAGCTCATACAGCGTTGAATTATACCCGGTTCCATGCACCCGGCTGTTGTAATAAATGTACACATGCCCGAGACCGGCCGCCGCCCATGCGATCCACAGCACCACCCAGGCGGTAATGCGATGAGGCCGTGCGTTCGCGCGGCTAATAACAAGCCAGGCTTTCAGTTTCGGGTAATAGATGCCGATAAAAGCACCCAGCATGAAGTAGGCAATGTAGGACAATGCCCAGCTTCCTTTATTCGGTACCTGCCAATAATACTTATTCATTAGTATAAACGTCCACTGGATCACCAGTCCAATCGGTATCGCCCATTTTGCAAGCTGGGGCACCTTCTTGAACAGCCACAATACGAGCGGAAACAGCACATAAAACTGAATGCTGATAAATACGAAATAGAGATGCGTATACGCTTTGCCCGTCAACAGCTTTTGCACAAAGCTCTCCATCGTCTCACCGAACGGCCTGCCCTGATAATGCAAATAGTGCAGCAGCGCGAAGTAGAACACGGAGAACAGCGTATACGGAATGATAATATACAGCAGTCTTTTCTTGTAAAATCCGCCGATCAGCTTCTTCGTTGTGGGACGGTCATAGTAATTATAGAAGAGTACCAGACTGCTCAAACTGCTCAAA
>NZ_JBNDYG010000101.1:0-3942 GCF_049893405.1 Paenibacillus sp. Dod16 | reverse complement strand
ATTATAGAAGAGTACCAGACTGCTCAAAAATATAAATGTCGGCGTTCCGAATTTCATGAAGATGTTCATGAAATTGTACATAAAAAAGTAGTTGGAATCCGTCATCGCAGATACGGCATACGATGTGGAGTGAACGGACAGCACGCCGATGATGGCGAATGCGCGTACCAATTGCAGCTCGGGAAGACGTTCCCTTGATAAAGATTTCAATTTGTTCATGACAGTACCCTCTCATCTCTAAAATCCGATTATTCTCGTTCCTTGCGAAACAGATTCATCAAGTATAGTAGACAGTTCTTAACGCCATACTTCCAAATTCTTATCATTTGCTTAAGATTATGGTCCTTCCTCCTAATAAAATTCTCCTTGATCATGAGGAATCCTTGGACTTACAATAAGAAAAACATCTATCGACGTACTTTCTTTAGAAGACAGACCGCGTATAGCGGAAGTTTTTCTTGCGAGATAAGGATGGTAAGCCTCTGAAGCTTATACTTTTCTAACTCTTAAAAATAATCTTTCAGAATAGGGGTGAATTGGATGCTGATTAGGATCCTTGCCGTTCGAAGTAGCTAGGCCCGGTCTATCATACTGGACCGGGCCTAGCCAGAATCACAGTAGCTGGCTGCGAACGAATTAGAGGCGATCTGTTTTCAGCATCCCATTTTATCTCAAATGGAAGGTGAACAATATAAATGAATTCACAGGAATACAAGCAGTTTTATGATATCGTAGGGGCCTTAAACGGCTGGGACTTCAGCCAGCTCAGATGTATCTCGGAGGGCGTGGAGTGGAATTTTTACGATGAGGTAAGCAAGCGGTGCACATCATCCGATGTTGTGCTTGATATCGGCACTGGTGGAGGAGAGAGCTTGTTGTCCATCGCCGACAAAGCAGCTCTGCTGGTTGGAATCGATCTTTCCCATTCGATGATAGAGACTGCCCAGAGTAATAAACGGAAGGCTGCAGCTTCCAATGTACGCTTTATGCAGATGGATGCAGAGTCGCTTCAATTTCCGGAGGCGTTTTTCAATCTGATCTCCTGCAGACACTCCCCTTTTCGTGCATCAGAGGTGGGAAGAGTACTAGAAGAGGATGGCGTGTTTTTGACGCAGCAGGTTCGCGAATGCGATAAAGCCAATCTGGCTCAAGCCTTTGGCAGAGGGCAATCTTCCCGTGAAGACGGCGCTTTAAAGGATCAATATATGGAGGAATTTCGGCTTGCCGGGTTCCGCAGTATCCAATATGCCGAATACGATGCGGATGAATACTATGAACGTGAAGAGGATCTTATCTTTCTGCTGAAGCACACGCCCATTATCCCCGGGTTTGGACAGGAGGAATCGGATTTTCGCATCCTGCAGCAGTTTATCAGAGACCATCGCACAGATCGGGGAATCCGGACGAATTCCGCCCGGTTTATGATCGTGGCCCGGAAATAACCGGCCCCTCTGGCAATCCATAACCCGCAGCATCCCGCTGTTAAACAGAAAAAGCGCCAAGGGACGAGACCTTGGCGCTTTTTCTTATGCACAACAGCTTCGGGTATCATCCCTTTGATGAATAGGTTGCTCTCCACATATAAAAGCAAGCCCCCCGCAAAAGGAGGAGCTTGCTTTCGGTATGGTTATCTTCGCATCCACGAAGGAGCAATATTAGCCGTTAACCAGCAGTTCTTTCAGCTGCTTGATCTGCTTACGCTCGCCCGCAAGCACCAGCGTCGATCCCGCTGTCAGGATGTCGTCCGGACCCGGATTGATTTTCTGCTCTTTCTTGTTCACAATCGCTAATACATTAGCACCTGTACGTTGACGAACCTGAAGCCCCGCAATGGATTGTCCGACGCATTTGTAATGCGGTTCGATGCGTGCCCATTCGATGATCAGGTCTTCGAGTGTCACCTCGATGGTCTCGAGTGCTTTCGGTTTATACGTCATGCCGCCGATGATGCCGGCGATTTGTCTAGCCTCATCATCCTCTAATGTAATCTGGGAGATGGTCTCCTCAGGATCGTCATCTTCAAAATGGTACAGCTCTCTACGGCCATCGTCATGAATAACAATAACCAGCTTATCCCCTGATCTCGCCTGAATAAGGAATTTCTTACCGATACCCGGCAGATCAGATTCGCGAATAATACTCATGTGAAAATCCTCCGTTCTGGGTTAATTCAATCTCTAGATTATATAGATTAGTTGGAAGAAAGTAAATCAGCCCAGCAGCCTTACGCCTTCCTTTTTTTTACTTTCTCCACAGGTTCGCTCCATTTGAATATTTTATTCGCTCCGCGGTAGATACGTTTTGACTCCTTGGCTAGAAGAGGACCGAGAATCGCAAGAATCAGAACATAGAGGGCCGAGAATGGTTTCAGCATAGCGGACAGTCCGCCGGCTAGTCCCAGATTCGCAACGATGATCGTGAACTCCCCGCGAGCCATAATGGTCAATCCGATGTTAAGCGACGATTTATGCGATAATCCGGCCTTGCGACCCGCTATCATGCCTGCGACCAGGTTGCCGATAATGGTCAATACCACGGCGCCAAGAGCAAGCCATAACGCATTCCCAAGCGTGGTCGGGTCGATGCCGAGACCGAAGCTGAAGAAGAAGATTGCTCCAAAAAAATCACGGAAAGGAATGACCAGCTGCTCGATCCGTTCGCTATGATCCGTCTCCGATAAAGCCAGTCCGAACAACAGCGCGCCGATCGCTTCGGCTACGTGCAGTGTCTCGGAAAACCCGGCAATAAAGAACATCGACGAGAAAACAACGATAATGAAAATCTCGCTGGACGTAATATTCAGCAATTTGTTAAGTATAGGCGGTCCTTTTCTCGCAATAACAAAGAACAACAGCATGTAACCTATGGAAATGCAAACCGAGATGATGGTTGCCCCTATCGACGTAGCCCCGCCTAACAGCAATCCCGACATAATCGATAAGAACACGGCAAGAAAAATATCATCGAACAAAATCATGCCGAGAATGAGTTCCGTCTCCGCATTCCCTGTGCGCCGCAGATCCACAAGCACCTTAGCGACAATGGCGCTGGAGGATACCGACAGCATCCCTGCAATGATCAGCGTCTCGTACAGAGGCATATTGATCACGAAACCGTAAGCCACACCCAACACAAAGTTCAATACTACATATACGGTTCCGCCTACCACAATGTTTTTACCGGACTTGATCAATTTTTGAACGGAAAATTCAAGACCAAGGTAAAAGAGCAGGAATAGAATACCGATCTGTCCCAGAAAATCGATGATCCCCTGGCTCTCGATGAACTTAAAATCAAGAATCCCTATCGTTGGTGCATGCGGACCTACAAGCATCCCGAGCACAATCAAGAACGGTATGATCGAGAACTTGAGCTTTCCAGCAATTACGGAGGCTATAGCAACCAGAATCAGAGCAGTTCCAACCTCAAACATCATATGGTCCATAGAAGACCTCCTCCTCCTCAAATTTGACTTCTGGCAATCATTTCTATTATACATAATAATGCATACATTTACAAAGTAACTGCAGTATTCTTGCTTGATAACCCAATAGATGCTATATTTACCCCATAATGTTCAGGGTTAATTTTATTAGTGATTTTATGGTTTCCAAAAAATATAAATTATATCCAAACACTTTACTCTATAAAAGAAAATGAATATTTATGCATAATATTGAATACTATACCAGGTAAAAAAATACATATTTCGCGAACAAAACGCCCTTGCGACTATCCCCCATTATCTTTATCCGCACAAAAAAAGAAGCCCGGTGGCTGCAACTGAACTGTGACCCATAAGAAGGACACTTTAAAAAAGTGACCCTCTTGTGGGTCACTTGTGTTTTAATCAAGGTATAAGATGAGGGGCGAGATGAAGATGGGAAAATTGAAACGAGTAGTTTTTACAGTTTTTACAATAGAGCAGATGAGAAAATTGGA
>NZ_JBNDYG010000100.1:0-4320 GCF_049893405.1 Paenibacillus sp. Dod16 | reverse complement strand
TTGTTATTTGGTATTAAAGTTGTGTTCTGAAGTTATTGATTTTTCTGAGTTTATCATAATTCAGTTATAATACTGATATATAGTTGTGTGCTAGAATTCTGAGGATTCTGACTTAGACTACTGGTAGTTTTAAGCTTATCTCATATTTTTTCAACTGAATACTCTTTAAGTTCTATCGATTTCTTACTTTCAAAAAAAACACTGATGGAAACTGAGTATTTATGATTAGGGTCTCCCCCAATGATGAATAATATTGGTTCTGGGCAATTCATCGATTGATTAGCGGATATTGCATTCATCTGTTTCGAATCAATTGAACTCCTTTTGCTTGTAGCAAAAGGATGAAAGTGCCATTCTCCTAAATAAAAAGCCTTCTCTTTTTTCCAGAGTTTATTTAACCATTCCTTAAGGCCTTTTACACCTCTGTAGAATCTAGTTCTACTATGTTTTGAGTCAGTAGGAGCAGCACTGCTTCCCAGAATAACGGCCTTCTTATATGTGTCGTCATAATAACCTGCTAAAATGCCGCCTGTTTCCAAATTACCATAAGAAGTACATTGTGCTAACATAAACGCTAAAATATCTTCGCTAAATTCAACTTCCAAGCCACTTTCATGATCTCTGTATCTATAAATAAGCATTATTGAAACACCTCTCGTTGTTTCAGTATCACCCCTGCTGATACCCCGTTTAATTGCTGTTGTTCATATACAGCAAATATATTAGATCCCAACGGGTCTAGCCACCATGTTTCCATTTCTTTTATTGCTAATCCTGCCATTATCCAAATATCATCAAGTCTAGCCGGAAATAACGGATGATAACAGCCAATTCCATCTCTTGGAAGGACTGTTTTCTTATTTTCTTCTCGTTCTAATTCGATCCATGGTTTAAGAAAATCATAAAATACCTGACGGGGAAAGGGATGCTTGTTTGATAGTAAGATAAACATTCTTTTGGCTCCGAAGCCAAGCGATATAGACACAAATCTTTTAGGAAGTGTCCAGTCGAAAGAATATAAATGGTCAATGACTGCATCGCTACCCGTAGTATCAATAATGACGTCATGTTCTTCTAAAATCTCGACCTCATCTTCACTCAGATTTGGGAAAGATTTATTTATATGTGATGACCAAATGTGTAAATTGTTCTGATTTATTCGTCTAGATAAAGATTCTGCTTTTTCTCTGGACATTTTATCCACACCGAGAATATGTCGTGAAAGATTCCCTATTTTTAAAATATCATCGTCACAAACAGTGATTTTTGATATGCCTGTGCGTGATAGTAATTCACCGATAGCTGAACCAAGCGTTCCAGCACCTATCAAAAATGCACTATCCTGATGGATTTTTTTATCTAAACTCCCGCGGCTAAGAATCGCTTCCTTGCTCCAGTTCTCAGTACGGATATAATTTAATTCTTTTTCTGGTTTTAGCTCATTCAATCGATCTCGATGAAAATAATAGTCACGTGCTTTTCTAAATCCTTTAATCCTTTTGACTTTCCTAGTCAACTTCGCAATTTCAATACTGATCCAATGAACCACCTGATCTTCTTCCCCAACGATTTGAGGAATTTGAAAGCCAATCATAATAAAATTACGATTATACTCACGGAATGTATGCATTAAATCATATATCTCATTCCAGATATCAAAATGGTGTTCTTTACACACCATTTCTAAATCGCTGACTGTCTTGGGGTATGACCAAGGTTGTTGTATAGGTTTAAAGGGTAGCAATACCCATACTCCATATTGAATCTTAGTTTGGGTATTAAGCTCTACAACTTTTCCCCAATCATAGGTTTGCAATACTTCTGACTCTCTATCAAAGAAGCGTGATATATAAATAGTATCCGAATTCTCCTTAACCTCCCTTAGAGATACCAAACCAGACCGAGTATAGATTTCACTCCACTTTATAAGATCCTTTCGCTCTTCCGCAAAAACAATGGATAACTCTGATTTGAAATGTGTATGAGGTAATTCGAAATAATCTCCAGGTACAGCCAAAGAATCGTTAGAGGCAGCGATCAGCCATAACTTCAATCTCTGTACATGCCAAGAGATTCGCTTGTCAGAATCTAAAAGTTCATCACTGTCAGATAACAATTCCAGTTGACCGCTATCCCAATCGGTACAAATCTTTCCTAATCTCCAAGGAACATAGTCAACATTTATATTTTCAGTCATGTGTTGATACGTAAGAGTGATACTTCTAATTTTATCGGGAAATATACTAATAGATCCTCTTGGATAAAGAGGATCTATTAGCATATACCACTGGGTAGTTTGAGGTACAGAAGAGAATTGGTTTAATTCAGGCACATTTAAACTAAAATGCAGGACCCAACTATCTAACTTTTCAAACCAATAAAGCTCTTCTAATTGTTCGTATCCCTTAACAATATCAAGTTGAATACAACCAGAGTATATATTTTCAGRTACTGCGATATTTATCATCCAAAACGTCCACCCATAACATTTTGAGTTGTTGGATTTTCTCTCTTTGAAAATCCAACAGAGCTGTTCTCACTCTTGCTGGTTGCCTCAGAGGTTGGGAACTTAGAACCAAAAAGCTTATTCCATTCCTCTGCGCTTTCTTTTACAGTAGTAGCATCTGTAGCCCTTCTAGCAATTACAGCTGCTTCTTTAATTAGCTGGTAAAACTCTTCATATTCTTCATTTGTCACTCTGCCCATTACAYCGTGATCTGGTACACCATGATCCGGCATAACTGGCTTCGTAGGATGGTTATTTACAATCTCTTCCAAAACTTCGGTCACCCCTTGACCAACACTTTGGATATCATCCGGGCAGCATAAGCCTATCAAGTGCTCAAAAGGATAGCCCTTTGGATATTTAGGCACATCATTTGATCTTCTCCACCATTTCAGAGCCTTAACGACGTTAACATAGTGGCGATTACAAGATTTATTTTTTTCTTGAGTCCATTTAATTTGAGMTAGAGGATCAGTTTGTTTCCATTCTTTTGCCTCTCTATCGGGAATCCACAGGGGAACCGATTTCCACTCAGGTTCATTCGCATTAGAATAKGTTCTTAAAACAGAGCTCGTATCCAATGTTTCTTCAAGAACTTCCCAAGACTTCTTCAATGACCATGTTTCAATATCCTCCAAAGCCCGMATGTCGGTTACACTATTAGATTCCAAAATTCCCTCTTCACTTTCCGAKGGRGCGGCCGTGATAACAACATCTAAATCTACATAGCTTAATGAAATTCCGATTGAACGTCCCTGAATCTCGTATTTACCTGCATAGTGTTTATCCATGAATGGAACAAATACTTGAAGTGCATCTTCTGGATTGCTATATTCCTCCATACTCAATTTAGTCACTACAATTACATCGACATCCGATCGACTGTCTCCTTTTGGACGAACAGCGGTAGAYCTTCGATAACTCCCCTGAAGAAATGTACTTACAATAATTTTAGATAGATCCTCGTCTTCTTCTAATCTATTTCTCAAAGTAGTRTGTCCTTTGATAAGATCATTCACTTGATTCTCTGTTAGACGAATTTCTTTAAGGAATCTTGCAAAATAGGTGGGAATATTCATAATGAGACCTCCAAATTATTAAAGTGGGAGTAWAAATGAAGGAGAATAYGATCCATCTCCAGARAAATTATGCTCATATAGTATAATTTCTGGTATATTTGATGCTTGTTGACCAAGAAAGAAAACAAAGCCACCAGGCGCTGCAATAAAAAGGTGAACTTTTCCTTTTCTTTGACTTGGRTTGCGTCTATCTAGTGCCYTAATGATTTGCTCAGCTAGTAGCCAAGCATGCGTGCCATCTTTTATTGCCTTAAATCCCTCTGACGGCAGGCAAAAATGATAGAAAGCTTGTACTTTTAGCTTGTTWTTTTCTATGTGCCATTCTACGTGAGGTTTAACATTTCGAGTTACACTAATAGCAACTACTGTATCACCTTGATCTAATTGGTCAGAKGAAAACTCTTCTATGAATGTCGTGTAATTCTGGTCTTCTTCAAAATGTACATCAGGAATCCAAGCCATCAATCCATCTCCTCGCTGTACAGGAAATGCTTTTACTCCTGATTTTGGATTCAGTATCATTCCTGAAACAAATGTTATAGAAAGGTGTGTATTAAATTGGATCAAGTAGGCATTGCCWAGAGAAAAGACATCCTGTATAAATCCCTTTAATTTTGGTGCAACGTCACCGTTCCAACTTTGATCTGTTTTAATTAGGCGTTGATCAAAGTGGTCACTAAGACACAGAAGATGGTTAGTCTCTTCTTCTAATGTTTCAGTATAGGGAAGAAAGCT
>NZ_JBNDYG010000099.1:0-5163 GCF_049893405.1 Paenibacillus sp. Dod16 | reverse complement strand
AATCAATCTCTATCGCAAAGCATGTAAACTTGTGAGCATATAACTTTAGCATATAAGGTGGAACGCCGTGTGCGGTGAAAATTGCATGCACGGTGTGGAGGAGGGGAAAAGGTGGAGATAATATCAAACCCTTACCTATTCCAATAATTTGATTTGATGACGAAGGGAAATATGTTCAATGATCAGGATGGTATCCGGATTACTCCAACATTTTACTTTGTTCAGAAAGATGGTAAAAATCGTAGGTTAGTTGATCTTTACTACCATTCAGACACTGCTAGATTTGTTAAAATTGGTTCGTCTGCTGATGTTGAACGTAGAAATGTTATTCTAAACTCTCGTCTCCGTAATGTCCCAGGTCAAGACTTGGTTGATACATCAAGTACTCTTTGGGAAATGTTCTCTGGACCACGAGGGTGGCAGGTAACAAAACAACGGTACATGGAGAAGTACATTAAAGATACTTCTAAAAAGACTTATGTTGGGGGTTATGATGTACAAATTCTAACCGCACCTTTACGTACGTTTAGAGGAAACATGTATGGATTACCAGCAGGAGTAGATATATATCGTGCAAATGCGGCAGTTCAACAATGGTACGGTGAGTACAGTTTACCAGCAGCAGTATACGTGGTACCTAAGGGCACAAATCTTGCTCAATACGGAGGTAGACTAGACGATAAGTCAAAGGTCTTCTTAAAGGATGGATATATTGTCGTTAACTTCACCATTGAAACGATCCGAAATGGTGACACAAGTAATCCATACCTTCAGTATATTCGAAGATCAAATTCACCGTACTACGGAGTCTATGATAATCAATGGAGAGATATGGAAGGCTTCAAAAGCTCATTTACTACTCCGTATGGAGTCACTTTTGGATCGGTTGATGGTGATGTTCTTTACTACAATGCTGATAAGTCATCATATGATGATTTTAACAGTTCCGGTACCCATTAACGGTGAGAGCATGGGTTTGCCGCTTATGGTTAATCCATGCTTTCTTTATAAATGAAGATGTAGAAACCAAATTTAGAACTTGTTATAATTTTAGTACAATTACAAACAAATCTATTGTGGAAGCACCACTTTTCTGAGGGAGAACCTCTGTTAAGTTGTGCTTCTTTTTTTGGAGGAAGGATCATATGGTTCTTGAATTATTCGGTAATAGTAATTCGGGGGTACTTACTTATATTTGTTTTCCGATATCGTTGATACTTCTCTATCTCTCATACCAGCTCTATTCAGCACGAAGAAACCGATATAGATATCTTACAATTTGTGCGATGGTGTTAAGTTTTTTTCAATTCAGCTCAGTGGTTTCTTCTTTTTTGTTTGACCAAAACATCTCTGCTTTTACACAAAGATTTACTTTAGCGGGCATAGTATTTTTTCTCATCTTGTTAACGCAGTTACATTGGGAACAGACAAGATACGAGAAATTGAGTTCGTATGGGCTTATTACAGTTTACTTCTTAACTGAACTAGTAGAAGTTTATTACATTTCGAATTTGTTTCTTGTAATTCTTACACTTTTCCTTTTATATCAAATCAGAAATAATTATCGAGCAATAATAAAACTATCCATTTCTCTGCTTGTGCTTCTTGTTTATGCACTCGTCACATTGGCAGCTCACTATATAGGATTGGAGTTTGTATGGGTTGTTTCTAATCTAACTCTTCCACTCTTGTTATTATCTATATTTATGACGCTCCAAGATCGTCTTATGAAATTGCTTATGAATTCATATATAGCTTCTGTAACGGATCCGTTGACGGGACTCTATAATAAAAGACATTATCAAAAGCAGCTACAAACTGAATTAGAACAAATTGACTCTGAAGTGTACGCAATTTTCTGTGATATAGATAATTTCAAACAACTAAACGATAATCAGGGCCACAAGAAGGGAGATGAAGTCTTAATTCGAGTTGCTGAAATTGTTAGGGAAGAGGTACAACTTTTTGGAATCGCTGCAAGATACGGAGGAGAAGAAATTGTAGCATTTGTTAATCTTTCTTCAGGAGATATAGATATTAAAACCATTACCGAGAGTATAAGGAAAAGGGTGGAATCTGAAAGCGAGGTAACACTTAGCATTGGATATGCTAAGAGTACTCCGTCTATTACTTTTGATCAATTAATTCATAAGTCAGATGTAGCAATGTATTACTCTAAAAATAATGGTAAAAACCAAGTAACTGAGTTTTTTGATGAACTCTTACATTAAGAGTTAAGATAACGAAACAACGTCTATGGTCAAACTGTTCTTACAAAGTTTCTTTTTTTATTTACGGGAGGATTGAGAGTGTATGAGTGAAAATAATCTTTTATATCAATCGATTAAATTAGGTGTGAATCCAGAAACAGGCGAAGATATTGTTTGGCCATGGAATCAGGAGGAGCATTCCACTATGACCATTGTGGGAGATGACCTGAAAAGTCCTAGAAAAAAATTGGTGGAGCGCATCATTTCTGAGGTTCAGTCAATGAAATTAGGTAGCGTATATCAAATATTGGATTCTGTTGTGTTGAAGGGAGAATTAATGGAAAGTGACGCCATACTATGGACTGAGAGCTTGCCTGATCCACCCGAGGACTATGAGGACAGAGAAAATTTCATTAACAATCGGCGTTATTTCTCCACCTCATACTTCAATCTTTTTGCTCAATCAAAGATGATTACACGGCCAGAGCTGTTACCACCAACTTCATATCGGTGGAATTATGAGGGACCGCTGTTCGGATATTTAAGAGCAATAGAAAGGTTGGATGACGGCCATCCTTACAAAAACGATTTGAAAATAGAAATGGAAAAGCTGACAAGAGTAGAGTGGTATCAATCTGCAGATGCTGGTCGAATATTTTACCTTGACCAACATGAAAACATATACAATAAAGCCCTCTCATTTCTTCGTGCCGTTTGGAGCTTTTGGGCTATCGTAGGGAAGCTTGATGAGCCAACACAAATGCTGCTAGTTGTAGAAGTACCACACCAACTAATAGATATAAACTTAGAACCTAAGATTGCTGAAATCATTAATTTTAGTTTTAACATCTTAAGATACCTAACCTATGAAACGACTGTAACTTTACTACTGTCATCGGACAAATTGAATCCCGCTCCGGAAAATCACTTTAGACATAAGCTGATATTTACAGCATCAAAACATACCGACTTTGACCTTACAAGTGAAGGCATAAAAGAATATGTGAATCCAATTCTCTTCGAGACGTGGGAGAGTGGTGACAATTCGGCGGGTATTCATTTTGATGATCATATTCCAACTCAATCAGTGTTGATTCCTTTGATCGATATCCCTTCAACATGAGAAGCTTGTATTGAGATGGTTTTTGAAATATAAATATAGGAAGCATGAGTTAAGCCTGGTGATTCATACCGGCTTAACTTTTTTGTTTGAAAGTTGAATTAATCGGAGGCTAGTCTTATAGTGGAATTAAGTAATAACTATTGGAAAAAATGAACAGAGGTGTCGGTAATGAATCAAAGTTTTAATGAGAAACCGGATATTAAAGATCTTAATCAACTTGATGCCGGCGTTTTAATCCATAAATATATCTGTATTCTTGCAATGATGAATTTTGGAACTGCAGAGGAAAAACGCTTAGCAATGAAAAAACTGCCTGAACTTGAACGGATGCTTGCTGGCCATATTAATGAGGCAGCTTTTAAAAATGCGATAGAGAAACTTGATTGGAACCAAGAGGAAGTGAACCTTCTTAATGCAGTTTGAGAGGAACTACTTCAATAAACCTTCAAAGTATTGGATATGGTCTTTAGTTCCAATATGTTGTTGCTTTTTAATGATGGCAATGTTCCAACTCAATGTTATTGTATCAGTTGATGATCCGGATATAAAAATGAAACTCTTTTTTTTGATTAGTTTTGGTTTTTTTCTTATTACAGGTTATATGATTTTCGGATATGGATATCTAGTTTGGTCTACACCTTTAAAAAACAAATTAGTGAAACTAACTGAAGATAACCACAACGTTCTAATTTACAAATTCGATAGGTACTTTGTTGATGAAGCCGTTTTGCATAAAATGAACATTAATCCAAAACCGTATGTAAGGCTCTCTCAAAAGGACTATAGGGATATTATTTGTATTGTAGAAAATGAGGAATGATTAGAAACCAATATGTATACCACGAACAATGTTTAATCTGTGTATTAGTAATTTTCTTAGCTACTGTATCTTTGAATAAAGGAGGGTGAGAGTAGGAGTCATGATATTGCTAATTATCGGTGGTATTACGTTGTTCTTAGTTATATATGGGATATTCTCAGCAGGTACTCCTCGTAATACAACAACTGAATCATCTAGCACCGTCTCTCATGAAGATACCAGACGAAGTAAATCAAGTCAGGAAATGAATGACACTGATTTATTGTCCAAGTTAAATTATTTATCAATTCAAGGTTTTCAATTATGCTTTGATGATGAAGTGCTGCTGAATAATCCAGAACTATTAGTGCAACTAAATGAGAACGTGAGAATCGCCATATCCCATGATGTTATTAAGACATTAGAGAATCATTCAAGGTCCGCAAACTATGCTTTTTCAGTGAAACGTATCTTTTCAATATTATCTAACCGTAAACAAAAAAAGATTTGCAGTATTGAAGATTTTTATCTAAACAATGAAGACTTTTCAGCCGATAAATTATCTGATAGAGTAATAGGTGCATATATTGGAGATCAGAGAAGCAATTTACACTATAACATTCTCGTCTCTAAAAGATCAGATTGGTGCAGATTAGCAGAGCAAAATGGTTTGAATTCTCTTTTAGTTGAATAGGAACGAAGGTTGCGAAGCACGCACAGCTCAGCCCGAGAGGGCTTGGTTGTTCGTGCTTTTTTTGCATGCTATAAGAAATATCTGGCGAAAATTGCCGTAAACCGTCGAGCAGGATTACACTAAATGTAATCTTGGTATTGATACCATTAGAGAATCAATTCTCACTACACTGAAAAGAATTGACCTCTTACTTGAGCATTTTGCATAATTCGAAAATTGACGTAAAGACAACAGGATCCAATAAGGATCAAGCTTATATGGTGGCTCCATTCTAAAAATGGACAGACCTGCAGAATTTTGCCGTTTCTATTTTTTAAACTGCTATTTTGTTCTTTTT
>NZ_JBNDYG010000098.1:0-5644 GCF_049893405.1 Paenibacillus sp. Dod16 | reverse complement strand
ACCATCAGGAGTGCAAGCACTCCATCAAGTCCGCTCGACTTGCATGTATTAGGCACGCCGCCAGCGTTCGTCCTGAGCCAGGATCAAACTCTCCAATAAAGTGTTTGACTTGCTCATTTCTTAACTGACGAGAATTTGTTCAATTCTCTACTTCAACGTCCCACCAAAGTGGTTCGTTTTACTCACTCGTTGTTCAGTTTTCAAAGATCAACTTCTTCGTCGCCGGCGAATCTCGTTCGCACCAGCAACTCTTATAATATATCACATTCTCAATTATTTAGCAAGCTTTTTTTTGAAAACTTTTATTTCATTGAAAGCTGCGATATATTCCCGCTCAGAAGCGGCAAGAAATAATATATCACAGCTTTCCTATGTAGGTCAACCCTTTTTTGAAAATCAATAAATAACTTCTTCTATATAGAGTTGGTGCTGTTGCATCAGGTTAATGATCTCTCCCTGAACCGATACCATCGGTCTCGTTGGATGCTGGGCATCCGTAAATACGATTTCTCCCGAAGTGCCATTGCTCAACCGGACTTGAGTACCTGAATGCAAGGCCGTTACCTTTCGGATAAAAGTCTGAACGATCTTTGGATCCAGCTTGCCAAAGGCCTCTAGTTGAATTTGTTCCAGCACAACATAAGGAGATTGAGCATTCCGATAGAACTTATCCAGTGTCATCGCATGAAAGATATCCGTAACAGCAACGATCTTGGCGTAGATATGAATCTTGTTCCCATCCAGCCGCAATGGATACCCCGAGCCATCTACTTTCTCATGATGCTGGAGAGCTGCGAGCCGAACTCCTTCATTCACCGCCGCAACATTCTTGAGAATCTGATAACCGTAGGTCGTATGCTGACGTACTTCTTCGTTCTCTTCTTCGGTAAGTTTGGAAGGTTTGTTCAACACAATCGGATCAATCTTGGCATTTCCGATATCATGCAGCAGTCCTGCAAAGGCAACCTGCATCCAATCTTTCTGCGGGAGCCCCACCCATTGTGCCAGCTTATAGGAGGAAAGGGCACATAGCACGGCACTGTGATACCGATAATCATGGCGATTGGTCATGCGAGGAATGAATTTAAGGACATGATACTCATGTTGGTGTTTTAATAAGTTGTCCATTTGTTTACGCACTTCATACATTCGCAGCTCGCCCGTTATGGCGGACTGGTAACAGTTTTTGACCAGGGTCATGGTCTTGTCGTATTCCTCATGCAAGGCCAAGTCTTTTCGGACAGGTGCCTCTTCGTTCCCACTGCCTTGTTGATTCCCCGTAAAGATCAGCGACGGCTTCTGTCCGGCAGATTTTACGGTCGGTATTCTTGTGCTATCTGCTTCAACGGATTCTATAATTACATGGTCCACCATGAAAGCTTTCAATACCTCTAGATCCCGGGGAAGCAAAACTTTCCCTTTTTGCAGCAAAAGGCCCCCCAGAGGCGTATGCACATCTTTGGCCAGCTTTACTCCAGCCACCACTTCATTCACGGCTTTGATCGTCATGATCAACCCTCTCCATCTATTAAGCTGCGTCACGGCAGCAAACTTCACCTTATATTATACATATTATAGTTCGTCTTTTGCGGCCTGTACAATACCATTTCCCTGAATTTGTAATCCGGTAAGACAAAAAGAGCATGAATGCAAATCTGCATTCATGCTCGATACTATCGTTTATTCTTCTGTCGGCTCAACCGGCTCTGTGCCGTCTTGGCCTTCTTCTTCCTCTTCACCGGCTTCAGGCTCATCGCTCTTGTCCGCACGGCACACGGTACCTACGGAATCATCCTCACGGATGTTGATCAGCTTCACGCCCTGAGCATAACGGCCCATGGTAGAGATGCCCTCCATGCTCGTACGGATGATGGTACCGCTAGCCGTAATAATCATGAGATCCTCTTCCGATTTCACGACCTTAAGTGCCACAACCGGTCCGTTTTTCTCCGTAATATTGATAGTCTTGATCCCTTTGCCGCCACGGGTCTGACTGCGGTAGTCGCTTGCAGGCGTCCGCTTGCCGTAACCTTTGGTCGTTACAATAAGGATATCAAGCTCCTGGTCCACCACGTCCATGCCAATGACTTCGTCATCGTCATCGAGCGTAATCCCTTTCACCCCCGTCGCGCTTCTTCCCATCGAGCGAACATCGCTCTCCTTGAAGCGGATGGACATGCCTTGTGCCGTTCCCATGATGATCTCCTGCCGACCATCTGTCAGCTTAACCTCGATCAAGGAATCATCATCGCGCAGGTTGATCGCAATCAGACCGCCCTTGCGGATATTGACATAATCCTCAAGCGGAGTTTTCTTAACGACACCCTGACGTGTGGCAAAGAACAAGAAATTATCGCTGTCAAAGTTCTCCACCGGGATCACGGCATTGATCGACTCGCCCTGTTCAATCTGAATCAGGTTGATGATCGGCGTTCCGCGGGCGGTACGGCTAAGCTCAGGAATCTCATAGGCTTTCAACCGGTACGCCTTCCCTTTGTCCGTGAAGAACATCAGATAGTGGTGGGAATTCGTGACGAAGAGATGCTCGACAAAGTCTTCGCTCTTCGTATCCATCCCCACAACGCCGCGGCCGCCCCGCTTCTGGCTGCGATAGGTGTTCGCAGGCAGACGCTTGATGTAACCGGTATGCGTAATGGTGATGATCACTTCTTCCCGTGGAATCAGATCCTCATCCAGGATGCTGTCTTCCCCGACCGTAATTTCGGTACGGCGCTCATCCGAGAAGCGTTCCTTAATCTCTTGGAGCTCATCATTGATAATTTGAAGCACAAGATACTCATTAGCCAAGATCTCGCGCAGTTCCGCGATTCTGGCAAGCAATTCTTGGTACTCGTTCTCAATCTTCTCGCGTTCGAGTCCGGTCAGGCGCTGCAAACGCATATCCAGGATGGCCTGCGCCTGCTCATGACTGAGACCGAAACGCTCCATCAAGCCTTCGCGAGCTGCCTCTGTAGTCTGCGACGCGCGAATGAGGGCAATAACCTCATCGAGATGATCCAGCGCAATCCGCAAACCTTCGAGAATATGAGCGCGAGCTTCCGCCTTCTTCAGTTCAAACTCGGTACGGCGACGGATAACGATAACCTGATGCTCCAAATAGTAGAACAGCACGTCGCGCAGATTCAAAATTTTCGGCTCATTGTTTACGATAGCCAGCATGTTAATACCGAAATTAGACTGCATAGCCGTATGCTTGTACAGGTTATTCAAAACGACATTTGGGTTAACGTCCCGGCGCAGCTCAATAACAATCCGCATACCGTTACGGTCCGACTCGTCGCGGAGATCCGTAATGCCGTCAATCCGCTTATCGCGAACCAATTCCGCGATCTTCTCAACCAGTCGAGCCTTGTTCACCTGATACGGAATCTCGTGAACGACAATGCGAGCCTTGTTATTATTCTCTTCTATGGTCGCTTTCGCCCGCATCGTAACGGATCCACGGCCCGTACGGTATGCTTGACGAATCCCCTCACGTCCCAGAATATAACCCGCTGTCGGGAAATCCGGTCCTTGAATATATTCCATCAGCTCCATCGGCGTGATATCAGGATTTCGAATCATCGCCTGAACGCCATCGATAACTTCACCGAGATTATGAGGCGGAATATTGGTAGCCATACCTACTGCGATCCCGGACACGCCGTTTACCAGCAAGTTAGGATAACGCGCAGGAAGTACGACCGGCTCCTGTTCCTCACCATCATAGTTAGGAGCAAAGTCTATCGTCTCTTTATTAATATCACGCAGCATTTCCATAGCAATCTTCGATAAACGAGCCTCGGTATAACGCATAGCCGCTGCCATATCGCCGTCAATGGAACCGAAGTTTCCGTGTCCATCAACAAGCATATAACGCATGGAGAAGTCCTGCGCCATCCGAACCATGGATTCATAAACTGCGGAATCACCATGAGGATGGTACTTACCGATAACCTCGCCAACAATTCTTGCCGATTTCTTATGCGGTTTATCCGGGGCCATTCCAAGTTCAGACATCGCATATAAAATACGACGGTGTACTGGCTTCATTCCGTCCCGTACATCCGGCAAAGCCCGGCTGACAATGATACTCATCGCGTAGTCCATAAAGGACTCGCGCATCTCGGTACCAATGTCACGATCTTTGATTTGGGAGAAATTTTCTTCCGCCATGCTGGACCTCCTTCATTTTCCTATCAACCATGCCTTGATCTATGTGAAAAAAGCAGAATAGTGATCAGAAACCTAAAAACGCACTAACCTTTATTATATTACTTTCACAAACCGTGCACAATTAAACACGGGATGGATCAAGTGAAAGAATGATTTTTGCCCGGAAACCGGGATATACGCCCTGTCCTCCGTGCCCCTTTTCACATACAATGCATTGCACAGGACTTTTCGTAGCATCACATCTTTATATTATACCACTGTTTGTCATACTTGTCCTATGTTTTCCGGGTTTAAGCTCTCTTGCTGGAGATGCCCCGATTCTTTCAAATCAACCGGATGGACACGAGTTTGTTAACGAGACAGGCCAAATCCTGTCACTCCCATCATACAGCTGGAAAGGATGAAGATGGTTGACTATCCAACGCGTTGCAAGCAAGTGGGCGAAAACGAAAATACTCTTGAAAAATAAAGGTCTCGCCTCTTATGTTCCCTCTACCCGCCAGTATTCATTGGAGGCGCTTGGTGACATGCTGGGCACACATACGCTTGTGTATATCAAGCCTGACCGGGGAACCTATGGCGTCGGCGTCATGTCAGTCGAGCAGCTCCAATCCAAAATCGGTGATGCCGACGAAACCACGACCACTTCCTACAAGCTTCGTTATGAACAGAAAACCGAAATGTTTACCTCCCTGGAGAGTCTCGATAAAACACTGAGCGCTTTGTTTCAGGGGAAGGAGTATCTCATTCAGCAAGGCATCCATCTGCTTCGCCATAAAGGCCGCCCCTTTGATCTACGTGTACTTACTCAGAAGAGTCCTTCTGGCCAGTGGGTGAGCACAGGAATAATCGGGCGGGTAGCGGCCAAGAATAAAATCATTACCAACCACCATAGCGGTGGGGCAGCCCAGCACTATAAACCGCTGATGACCGAGCATATGACGGCAGAAGAGGCAGAGAACATCCGTAAAGAGCTGAATGTGCTTGGGGTGGATGTCGCATCGCAGCTGCAGAAATCCTATCCCAAGCTGAAAGAAATCGGCCTCGATATTGCCATCGACGGTCGCTGGAACATCTGGATCTTGGAGGTTAATACCAAACCTGCACTGTTCCCGTTCAAGAAATTTTTCAAGGATCCCAGCATCTACAATCAAGTAAAAAAATATGCAAACGCTTATGGGCGTAACTTAACCGGCAAGAAAAAAGCCAAAAAGACCGGTTAGCCTATGCGATATATAATTTAATGCCTAGATTCAGGATATATGGCGAACACACCAAATCGTATCTATCGTAAAAATAAAAGGGCAGTCCCTGAGGCCTTGGTATTATCCCCTCATGGTAGACAGTGAAAAAAGAGGACATGTTACAATGAACTCAAATACTGGATACCGGAGGGGATTTTTGTTATGTCAGCGAAGAAAGGCCAAACCTTTAATCGATATAGCGAAGAAACGAAGAAAGAAGCCGT
>NZ_JBNDYG010000097.1:0-7155 GCF_049893405.1 Paenibacillus sp. Dod16 | reverse complement strand
AGTATCTATAAAATTTTGAGCATATTTTGTTGTGTGCATTAATAATTAGCATAAACCTTGATTTATCAAGGCTTTATACTAATTTGAGGACCTTTTCTTTATGAGCATTATTGATTGCTTAACACGATAACAATGATATGGTAACATATTAAATATTTCGAATTCATGAATGAGCATAATTATTTACTGAATTAGATGTGGGGGTGTTTAAATGAGCCTGAATAGTTCAATCTTGCCTTTTTCAAGAAAGATTGATGAGTTACGTTTTAGTGTACAAAGTGTTGGAATTGAGTTTTGGAAAAGGTATCGAGATAGCGAACCTGTCCTTAATAAGCATGCTGTAATTGTTTTGCAAAACAAAATGAATGGTAGACTATGCATCCATCCTCTTACAGAGTTTATTTTTCACTACTGGAAATATAGAGCGTATAATTCTCAAAGGCTCCATGCTAATTACCTTTGCTCTTTTTTAAATTACATACTTATTGATAATCAGCAAAAATATAAGCTTTCTTCTTTAAAAGAACTTCGTTTTTCTCATGGAACTGACTATTTGAACGAACTAACGAAAAAAGACAAATCAAGAATGACACTTAGAAAGGCGGAAAGAACCTTAACCTTATTCTTTGAGTTCTTGGCGAAGAAAAAACTGTTGGTTCATGTTAACGAAAGTTCCTTTAAAAAAAGGCTCCTGTACGGAAAATCAAACCAAAAATATACGGTCTCCCCATTTAAAGGAGTGATAATGCCGAGAAATAAGCAAGGCCATATAGCTCATGATTTGCCTGAACAATATATTTTACCTTTTATTGAGCTGGCTGTGAAAACCGCGAATCCCATTGCCTTGGGAATTTATATGCAGTGTTTCGGAGGAATTAGACAAGGAGAGCTTGTGAACATTCGAAAATCCGATGTAAATTCTATCGGCTCTTATGGAGAATTCGGTTTAGTAGTTCGCCTAGAACAAAAAACCTTGCGAATGGATATTAAAGATAGTGCTGGTTCAAGTGGTGTAAAAAAACCAAGAAGACAAATCGTATTCCCAATTCAAGATTGGTTGCAGATGCTGTATCGTAATCACATTGAAAATTATCCTCCTATGGATGGATCTGATGCGTTATTTGTAAATCGGGATGGGAAAGCCATGTCAGGACAAAGTTACAGGGCCTACTTCAGTAAATTAAAAAAAGAATTTTTGAAGCAACTGAGGAAATCGTCTAATCCAGATGATCTGATTTATGCAGTCAAACTGGAAGAATATAAATGGTCCACTCATCTAGGCAGAGGCATATTTACAAATCTCCTAGCCGAAGAAGCTGATAATCCATACGATATTGCTTTGCCAAGAGGAGACTCCAATCTTGCATCATCTCTTGTGTATCAAGGAAACACGGAACGAATGAGAAAGAAACTTGAGAACCGGATGCAACATTTATATAAAGATTACCTACCAAAATTAATAAAAAATTGATTATTGGAGTAGAAGAAACATGTCTTATTTAAGTCCTGCTGAAACTGCAGAAAAATTAGGAATAGGCTATAGAAGCCTACTACGCTTGGTGAAAAACGGCGCGTTTACAGGAGCAATAAAAGTATTGGGTTCGTGGCAAATCCCTCTGAAGTCTGTGGAGGATTACAAGGCATTATTAAACATGCCCGATGAATATTTGACTATTGCCGAGATCGCTGAACGACTTAATCTTTCCGAGCTTTGGGTTGGCAGACTTATTAAGAGAGGAACATTTGCTGGGGCAAAGAAACATAGAGGTTCTTGGATAGTGCCTTCCATGTCTGTGCAGGAATATATTCAGTCGTCCTCTTCTCCCGAAGGATTCCTCTCCTTCCCGGAAGCAGCTGAATATTTATCCGTAAGTGAATCATGGATCAGAAAATTAGTATTAAGAAACATTTTATCGGGTGTCGAAGTCATCAATGGTGTTCGTTACATTCGAATAGAATGTGTGGACGAATATTTATTATCGATTTCACCACCTGAAGGATATCTTTCCGCGGATCAAGCTGCACAAGTATTATCACTGAGTAAAGCAAATATTAGCTCATTAGCTAATGAAGGTGCATTCACGGGTGCAAAAAAACAAAAAATTCCCTATCATCACGCGGGATGGATTATTCCTATTGAGTCCATAAATCAGTTTAAGGAATCGCAATCTTTTTTAAGTGATTATGTACCTCCTACTGATATTGCCGCAAGTTTGGGTGTTAGTAAAAAATGGGTATCAGAGTTGATTCGGGAGGGAGTAATTCCTGGAGGTATAAAACATAACAATGAGTGGATGGTACCTTCTGATGAGTCCATTAAACATATTGAAAAGGAAAGAAATAGAAAACAAGAATTAGCGGAACTATCGGGACCAATTGATTTATTTGAATACAGGTTGGCTGAACTGGAAGTGCCTGATACGTTGCAAAAAACAGTAGATCTCTATCGTGAATTTGTTATCTTAAAAATTAATAGCAGCCACGGTAACAGCAAAACAATCCACAATAAGGCTCTGGAGTATATCAGCACATTAAAGCGTTTATTCCGTCTACTAAAGACTGAAGTATTCTTGATGAATGCAGAACAATTAGAAACTATCTTTCGAAATCCTGGAATGGGAATTCGGGATAAAAGCACTTTCATTTATTTTTTGGAATATTGCACAGGTAAAGGGCTATGTTCATTCTCGAAAAGTTATGCTATCACTTCCCTTCCTATAGAAGAAAGAGAGATGTACAGTCCGGAACAATTTTTAGCTTATTACAGTTATGTTAGGGATGTCGACCTTCACATTGAGCAGGCCATCCAAAGTAGGGATTACGCTGTAACATGGTTATATGTCTTAATGCATGTCATTGATGCGTGGAGACCATCAGACATTATTAAGCTGCCGAATATTGAGCTGGAGGTCTGCAATTTACAGACTTTTGATCAACTAAGGGAAACGAAACTGTCAAAGGAGCAAGCGCAAGCTGTCATCAACCATCTGTATAAACGGGTAGAACGAATGTATATTAGCAAAACTGGTGCCCTGGGGCATTTCCTCGTTAATCAGGACATGATTGTTCCCACGGCTACCGTTCTTGTGATCACAGAAATCCATCGTAGAATGCAAGGAGATCAACAACTACTCAGACTGGGCCAAAGAAGATTCGTCCACTTTGAAAAAGAAACGTATATCCGATTATTTTTCGATAAGCGGCCGGATCTTGTTGATTTCCAAAGTCGAAAAATGAATAGAACTCTCTTGACCTATTTCTTTTATAGTGTCGTAGAGGGGAAAGGAAGTGCGGATATCGCGTACGAACTGTCTCAACGAATGAGGGGGCATACCGATAAAAACTCGACTGCAACCTATATTCAAGCAGTAAACAAAGATGGTTCAATTGAACGGGTAAGTTTAAACTTGTTTAACCGAGGGCACTTTGGATGGCTGTACCATCATCTCATTCGTCTATCTATGCCAAACGCGCCTCAGTTAGAGGTAGAGCAAAGTACCGCACTGATCGAACAGTTTCGAAAAGAACTTTCTCCTTATCAATTGGAACAACTTGGCCAATTCTTAGTACGCCAGCAACAAAGTAAACATTCATTGGCTTTGCAACTATCGAATCTTACTGAAACAGAGCTGATGACTTTGTTGCATAAAATCTATAAAGGTGAGATGCCAGCCAAACTGCAGCATGTTCAATGCTTGACCTTCCCAAGTTGCACTTCACCAACGGCAACGACTTGCTTACATTGTGAGAACGCAATACCGAAGATATATATTCTAATTTCTATTCATCATGAACTTGATCGATTGATCGTATCGATTAAAAATACCAAGTATCCTGCCGTTCGGGTCAGGGACCGCAAGTTTTTGTTTCAAATTCTAGATCTTTTAAGTCAGGCGATACAGCAATTCGGCAAAACCTATGTTCAGACTTTTATCGATCTTAACAATTTAAAGGAAAAGATGATTGCTATTCAAAATTTAATTAGTGAGGAAGTTTAATGGCTAAATTCCACGCTGCATTACACAGAAGAAGAACCCTAGAGGAATTAAGCGATAGACAAATTTTAGAAAGTATTGAGTCTGTCACCTTTAGTTTAGAAGAACTTCACGATTACAAGGATATGTTCAGAGAATTGGAACGCAAAGGGCTTATTGTAACAGGCGATTTTGAAGACTTCTTGTGGTCGGCTAAAGGGGAATCCAGTAATTTTCTTTTTCAGTTTGATTGTGAAATCTATGGTGAAATCAATCAAGCTTTGAAATGCTATTCTGTCCAAAAAATGTATAACGGCATTACTACGCAAACCGTTCGCCAAAATATAGGACAAATAAAAGAGGCTATACGAATTACCCGAGGTTTTCGATTAGACCATCTCAAACATTTAGAAGATACGTTAAATCATTTCGGAGACCATAAACAGTTTGCCATGGCTACCAGTATAAAGGAGTTTCTGATTTTTTATAATCATCCTCATACTGAGTTGTATTGCGACTTATGTGCTAATTATAATGCGAAAGTCTCCAATGTACGTGAATTACCTAATTTTCATGAWATCTTGCTTTTCGATGTTGCTTTGGATGACTATTTTATAACATGTACTTCAGACGAAGAAAAATTGCAATATTATCCGATTTTTTTATGGTGGAGGATTACTCGGATTATTCCCATGCGCCCCGTCGAATTTTACTCTTTAAGCAGGGACTGCACAATGAAGGATGATGAGGATAGATATTGGATGATTGTACCTCGAAGAAAGAATTTATCCAGCCGTCCAGGAAAGCTAGCGGTCACGGATACTATCCAAGTGAATCGGGAAGTGTTCGAATTAATTGAGGACTATAAACGACTTACATTAGCTTATGCAACTGAATCTTCCTACTTGATATCGTATAAAGCTTATCGAAAGTACGTTAAATTAAAATCAAAGGAAATAACGCGAGAAAAGATAGGAGCTTCCCAATTTATTAATATGATTGATCGATTTTATGATGAAATCGTTACTGCGAAGTATGGCGACTTGGAAAGAATAAAGCCTGGCGATACCAGACATTTTGCCTTCTGCAATATGATGTTGCAAGGGTTTAATATGTTAACTATTGCTCGCATGGGTGGACATAGTCAATTAGAAACCCAATTACATTATCATAAACATTTGGATCACTTCGCTCAATCTTTTGTCCATCACGCGGCGCAGATGCTTCGAATGAAACGTGTGAACTTATGGAGATCAAATTGGGATGTTGCGACTCAGGGCATAATTGCTAAAAGTAGAATTTATCAAATAAGTGATTTCCAAGAGACGCACAAAGTGGAACATGGCTTTTGTACGGATCACCCATCTCGCTGTCAGGTTGGGGATTGCCGGTTTTGTGAATTTTATTTTTTCTCACCAGAAGACAAACAAAAGGGATTAGCCTGGTTGAAAGATTGTTCTGATGCTCTTGAAAGCAGATTAAAGGAACAATTGGAACTCATACGATATGTCACAAAATCCACAAATTACGATTGTGCTACGTTGACATATCAGCATACTAGTCAAGAAAGGCTATCCTCAGCGAGTAATGAACTGCGAAGATTGATGGATCAAAAGGCGATGGTCGATTCTTATTTGCTGGAGGACGAATTATGAAAAAAGGTGCGCCACAAAAATATACGGATAAGCAATTAAAAGACATCTTGTTAAAATATATATCAAAAAATCCTGGGAAGAAGATTAACCCTTCTATTTTGGAAAGAGAGACTGGGGTAAACCGCTTTGTATGGAAAAGAAGAATGTCCGAACAAATCGCAATGATTAACGAGCCCATGCAGCTGGAAAATACAGAAACTGAAACTTCACTTCCCTTACCTAATGTTGTGGAACTTGTCGAAACATACTGGAATAATAAATCAGGCTTGATTAGCGCGTTATCTCATTTCAATCAGATGCTAAATGCTTTGCATCAAAAAGCGAAGGAGTCAGATACAATCCTCAAGCAAAATCAAGACTTAGCCGCTAACTTGTCTATAAAGGAAAAGCAGATTAAAATGCTTGAGAACGAAATTAAATTACTCAGACAACAGTACCTTGAAGTTGCTGTTAAAAGTACTTATAAAACCTTCCAGGATGAAGAGGCACTAGAAAAAATCATATCCATCACTAAAAATAAAAAATCAGAAGATCGTGCCTTAAATGCTGATATTGTAAAAATGTATCCAGAGCTATTTGATAATTGATGGTGGGAAGATGCGCTAGGCTTGCGTCTCGATTTGAGTAAAAAAATCGGATTAATCCTTAGCTGAACAACTAAGCTTTAAGGAACTCTCATATAGC
The DNA here is from genome assembly GCF_049893405.1 of Paenibacillus sp. Dod16. Lineage (NCBI taxonomy): Bacteria > Bacillati > Bacillota > Bacilli > Caryophanales > Paenibacillaceae > Paenibacillus > Paenibacillus sp. Dod16. The sequence continues at coordinate 842 of NZ_JBNDYG010000097.1, read as the reverse complement.
TCGGACAAAGATGAACTAAAATAATTTGTTGTGAATAAAAAGAGTGGTAAAGTGCTGCGTTCTAATTCCAAATCCATCTCTCTGAAAACAAAAGGCTATTACGGTTAGAGAATGCCGACAATTACTTGCCAAAGTATAGTGATACTTAAAATCCCTCCACATAAAAAAAGCTTTAATTGTAATACTAAAGATAAACTTAACTTTTTCGGAGGTATTATGAAGAAGCTTTTGATTTGTATTTTGCTTGCTTTCACAGTTCATCCTGTTGTCCATGCTGAACCTGTTCACGATAAGAAGCCTGAGGTTGGTTATGGCTATGATGCACCATTAAGAATAAAAAAACCAATACATCCTGAAGTGCCTAAGAGTTGGAGACTTGAAACAAAAAAATTTGAAAACAGCATTTTATTAGCTTATTTTGACTCTGATGATAATGATTTAATTATGACCATATTTGAAGAAAATCGAAGATCAATGGTCCCTGTAGCTCAGTCAGAACAAACGGTAATCAATAATACTACCTATTCTTTTTACCCCTGGAAAAGCAAACAACGCGGATGGGTTCTTAGATGGGTTAAGGGCGATGTTTATTTTGAAATGAGTAGCTTCACACTAAACGTAGATGAAATGATTACAATTGCAGAAACCATAACAAAGCAAGTTAAAGAATAAAAAAAGAACTGCAGCCTCACGTGAAGTGCACCCCTTAGAATGGACATTGGAATAAACCCCTGGTTTATCCGATGAAATTCTAGGGGGTGCATTTTTGTATGGCAATTAAGGGACAAAAGTATAAAACGTATTCGGAAGAGATCAAGAAAGAGGCGGTTCGTCTGCATGTT
>NZ_JBNDYG010000096.1:0-7466 GCF_049893405.1 Paenibacillus sp. Dod16 | reverse complement strand
CTTTCTTGGAGAATATACAAGGTGACTTCCTCCATTCTTGAGGTTTTTGGTTTGGTCACCGAAAAACTTCGCCAAGTTGGGGTGAAGTCCCTTTTTTATGTGTGGAAATCCTTGTGTATCAAGGACTCAGATTAATGCAAAATGCTCATATAAATGAGAGTAATTGTCCGCTCGTCAAGAGCCGGACGTTCAATGACTTCCGCATCGGACATATTGACTAATATCTGTCTGAGGGCGTCCATTGTTAATGCGATTTCATTCTTTCCCGAGGAATCCTCGTTGCTGCGGTCAAGCACGTTCGTTAACTTGTTCCATACCATGGTTACCATCACCTGAACATGTATTTTGCACAACGAGGTTATTATGAACCTTTGCAGGTGATTTCATCCAAGCAATTGGTTGGCTTAAATCTGAATTTTTCAACAAAAACTGTTTTATCATTAGTAATACCAAGTACAAATCAACAAACAGTGGTTCTAAAAATTATGAGGACAACATGTTAGAATTGTGTCACAAGCCAAAGAACCCTTGATTTATCAGCAGAGGTTGCAATGTTTTTGTGAATATGTAGTTTACATAGTAAAAGATCAAGTTTTATATTCGCTTCTGTATCAGCGGCGTTATGGTGACGATAAAAAATACAATGAAGCCGACGGTAGCTCAATTTAACATGATGTATACCGTTTCCCTTCCTGAGTTGCTTTCGATGCGTAATCATATCCGGATCCGATAAAGTTTTTTGGAAATGTCTGAGACAGCTCAAAAAACAAAAAGCTTCGGCACAAGCCGAAGCCTTTTGAAGGTAACTCTCCGTGTTCTATGACAAAAACGTTGCTCCGAGCGTTTCGCAGGTCATTTGCCCCTGCGGAGAATATTGGCGTAAGTTCGGTAACATCATACACAGCGTCTACTCGACAATAGACATACGACTATACCTCGACAGTAGTGACACTACTTGTAACCGTATGCCAAGCCAATCTGTGCCAAAACCGTTTTATTGTTGGTCAGGCAGACGTAATGCATTTGCTGAAGTTTGCGCTTGATCTAAAAATTCCTCTGCTTGGGTCAATTGCTGCCGGGCCCTCTCCAAGGCTTGTGAATTTGTTGCATTAGATTCATTTAACGAGCTTATTGCCTGATTTAAAGCTGTCTCCACCTCAGAAACCGCGTTAGATGCATGCTGCTCCAGTGTATTTCCACTAGAGTTAAGTGAACCCTCTGCCGGTTTTCTTGCATTTTCGGTGGCTAGATCAATTTTGTTTTTATTTGGCACAGTGAGTCCTCCTCCCTTTTGCAAGATCATTTAAAACAGAAATAAGTATCGGATTAAGATTTTGTTTATATTCTTGCAACTGTATGGGAATATTCGGATCTTCCAGCTCCCGCAATCCATTTTAGTATAAGATCCGATTCGTTGGAAAATCTAACGTTGAAGAAAAAAAGGAGGTGATCATTTCTCCATGAACAAACCAACACTAGCACCGCACGAATCGATGGAACTGCATGAAGCTTTAAACTTTAAAACGCTGTGCCTCGCCAAGTCAAAACTGATGCAAGGCCTGGTCTTTGACCAAGAGCTAAAAGCTTTAATGCAGAAAGACGTCATTCAATCCATACAACAGATCGACGAGCTGCAAGCAATTTACGCGAAAGCTCCTTTCCAAGCGCCTGTTCCGAGTAGTCCGACACCTATAACACATTAAGGGGAGCTCAAATGAATACCGATTATTTAGACCCAATTAATTCATTAAATATGCCGGAAATGGCAGATATGACTTTTGCCATGGACTTCCTTGTTCGTGCCAAGGAAGGTGTGCGTAATTTGTCCATCGCCCTGACGGAAGCGGCTTCACCGGATGTAAGAGCCCTTCTGCACACTCAGCTTAAACAAGGTATTGCTATGCACCAAGAAATCACGGAGCTCATGATTCGCAAAAAGTGGTTCCATCCTTACGAACTGAACGAACAGTACCAACTCGACCAGCTTTCAGCGAACAATACGGTGATGATCGGGCAGATGAATTTGTTCCCGGATGATACGTCGCGTAAAGGGATGTTTGATCGGACCCCAGATGAACATATTGGAGGACATAAAGCATGAAGGCGGTAACGTATCAAGGGATTAAGAATGTCGTGGTCAAAGAGGTGCCGGATCCGAAGATAGAGAAACCGGACGATATGATCGTAAGAGTCACCAGTTCCGCCATTTGCGGTTCGGACCTTCACCTGATTCACGGAATGATCCCTAACCTTCAGGAAAACTATGTCATCGGGCATGAGCCGATGGGGATCGTAGAAGAAGTAGGTCCTGGAGTGACCAAGGTAAAGAAAGGCGACCGGGTGATCATCCCTTTCAACATCGCATGCGGAGAATGCTTTTACTGTAAGAATCAGCTGGAAAGCCAATGTGACAATTCAAACGAACACGGGGATATGGGCGCATATTTCGGCTACTCCGGAACGACCGGCGGATATCCTGGCGGACAAGCCGAGTATTTACGGGTTCCATTTGCCAATTTTACCCACTTTAAGATTCCTGAAAACTGCGAACAACCGGACGAAAAGCTCAGCTTGATCGCTGATGCCATGACGACGGCATTCTGGAGCGTAGACAACGCCGGCGTCAAGAATGGAGATACGGTCATCGTGCTCGGCTGCGGTCCGGTCGGACTCCTGGCCCAGAAATTCTGCTGGCTGAAAGGAGCTAAGCGGGTTATAGCCGTCGACTATGTCGATTACCGCTTACAGCATGCGAAGCGAACGAACCATGTGGAAATCGTAAACTTCGAACAGGATAAGAATATTGGGAACACTCTCAAGGAAATGACCAAAGGCGGCGCCGATGTCGTGATTGATGCGGTAGGAATGGACGGCAAGATGAGCGACCTTGAATTTTTAGCCAGCGGTTTGAAGCTGCAAGGCGGCACCATGAGTGCATTTATCATTGCATCTCAGGCTGTCCGCAAAGGAGGAACCATTCAAGTCACTGGGGTATACGGCGGACGCTATAACGGATTCCCGCTCGGTGACATCATGCAGCGAAACGTGAATATCCGTTCCGGACAAGCTCCGGTCATTCACTACATGCCATATATGTACGAGTTGGTTATGTCTGGCAAAGTGGACCCTGGCGACATTGTTACGCACGTCATTCCGCTCAGTGAGGCCAAGCGGGGCTATGAAGTGTTCGATACGAAAACGGACGATTGCATTAAAGTCATCTTAAAGCCTTAAATATGAATAGATACATGGGAGGACAATCTGAATGAATTCAACTTACGCTTTGCATGAGATGCTCGAGGTGCATGAAATAGCTGCGTTCAAGACGGTTTGCATGACTAAATCTAAGACCATGCAAGCTCTGGTAACCGACCCGGAGCTCAAGCAAATTTTGCAACAAGATGCGACATTATCACAACAGCAGCTTCAGGAGCTCGGTGGAGTGCTGTCTAAAGCGACTGTATAGGAGATTAAAAAAATGAACCCAATATTAGAACACATGACTGGTCTTCATATGCTGACCGATGACGTGATCGCAATGGATTTTTTGATGAACGCCAAGAGCAGCGTCAGAAACTACGCCATGGCTGTGACCGAATGTGCCACCCCCGAAATCAAGCAAATTTTGATGAAACAGCTCGATGAAGCCATAGACTCTCATGAGAAGATATCAAATTACATGGTGCAGCATGGCTTATATCATCCCTACCATATTCCAGAGCAAATTCAGCTCGATCTGAAAAACATTCAAACTGCTATGAACATTCCGTCCTGACACAGTTTTTCATCCCGGCAAAAGGCTTAAAACGACGATGGTCAGGTCCGTTTTTGATTTTAGCCGGAGACTTCAGAGAACAAAATGTTCCCCGTTATAGTCAAACAGGTTCACGTCAAAGACGGGCACCCCTTAAGGCAAGCATTTTTTGAGATGGCCCTTTCCGTAAAACTGCGGAGGGGCTTTTTCTTCTAGGAAGCAAAATTTTCCCGCCAAGTACACCATTGTCATCCGACCGCAAAAAGCCCTTAAATATTTCCTGCGCAGACGTTTTCGGGGTCAGGTGACCAATTGCGGGAATATATCATAATTTTAACTGACAAAAAGGCAGCTCCCTGATGATGGATAGCTACCTTCGTTTAAGATTATTATGAAAAGGTAGGCGAAGGGAATTCATCTGGAGCGTGTAATATACCCAATATGTCGAGCTGAACGGTGTACTAAGATAAAATAAATGATTAGTGGATTCAGTTACAACATAGTTGCTCATACTCGAGCAAGTGCCTGATCCAGCAACACCATCTGATGATAAACCAAACTTCGACTGATAGGCCTTCAATCCAGTAGTTACATTAGAGCCAAAACTACCATCAACAGATCCAACAGTACTCTGATAACCAAAAGCCCACAAGTTAGCTTGTATAGCTCGAACATAGCCTCCACTGTCACCTTATCTTAGAGTCGGGAAACCATTGAAATCGTTGTACGCGCTAGCTTGTCCAGCTAAGCCTATACTCCCTTTGACCGGGAAAAACCGTATACGATGATTTTTTTATTTTTTTCGTAATAATAACCCTTTATTATTACCTGGATTGTATCTTCTGTCACTTCTTCATCAATATCTCGGTTAGCGATTTCATCTCTTGGAAATTCTTTTGGAAAAGGAGCATAATAAAAAAACCCATCTTCTGTTACTACTTTTTCCGCTGGTTCTGATCGAACTTTTCTGTCGTATTCAATTTTCCAATCTTCTAATGTTTCTTTTGGTGGAGTAGTGTCATTATTAGACGAGTCTACAACTTGCTTATTATCTATAAGTTCTCTGAATAAAAAAAATCCGCTCATTAATATAAGACAACATGATGCAATAATTATAGCTCTTCTTAAATACTTCTTATTCATGATCACTACCCCCTTCTAAGATGTTATTTGTTGCTGAAGAAATACTTAGAAGATACCATCAATATATCCATTCCCTGAAATTGCAAAATCGTTCAAATTTGTCACCATTTGGTATGAACCAGGAGGTACGTTCCATATCTCTGCTGTGGTATTTGTGTGTGTAAATCTCCCAGAGATGAGGACAGGCTTTCCACGATAATTTCTGTTAACGAGTGTATAATGCACGTCGGGGGTTTTAGTAGGTATTGTACGTAATCGCTACACGCGTTTGAAAGCTCTTCCGAATACATCAAGGGATTCGAAGCCGTAGTCAAATGCGATCTCCGTTATTTTATCATTGCTATTCCTTAATCGTTCGGCAGCAAGATCTAATTTGCGACCGCGTACATATGACATGAGGGTGAAGCCGGCTAACGCTACAAGCGACTCATCGGAATGTCTTCCTGCACATGCGATTCGATATAATTAAGTACGGATTGAATTCTTTGCTTATAGTTGTGAACGCACCTCCATGGCGTTCATTGTAGCATGGAGAACAATTGGTTTCTCCATGTTTTTTCTCATATCGGCGGAGAAACACGGTTAGTACGTAATTCTGCCCGTTAGCTTAATGAAATTGCATGGAAACCCAGTTAGATATATATCTAATCGGTAATCGGCTGAATGTTCTTGTCCTTTTCGGCAATCGGAAGAAGTTCTTGTCCTCGACTCGGGACAAGAACTTCTACCGATAAAACAAAAAAGCCGCTAAATTAGCGACTTTCAATGGGACCATGTTCTTGTCCCCCGACAGCTCTCTTGTTTATCTAACGTTTCCCGTTAGCTTAATCATATTTTTTAATTCCTCTTTTGCCTGGACTGGAAAAGACATGTCAATTATTCCAGTACCTCGAATTCCGATACTTATGCTTATTCTGTCACCTACCTTAGTTGTGTCATAATAAGATTTCTTCACAGTAAGCCAGGTTGTGTTGGGCATTTCATAATTCAATACTTCGCTTAGTGGCGATTCGATATCAGCCCTGCCGCGAACAACCAGTGATCTATCGTTTTCTTTTGCAACATCAAAACCTTCTTTATAATTCCAACGCTCACCGAAAAATTAAAAGAGCCGTAGGGATGCTTTCCCATACGGCTCTCTTGTACGCGCGTTTCACGAGAGTAAGTTGTCTATCTTTAGGACATCATCATCAATGAGTATAATGCCTATCCAATAATGACCAGGCTAGCGGTTGACCAGGTAATGATTAAGGATAATATATCCTTGTACCATCGAAATAATTAAATGAAGTAATAGTCCAATCATTAACCTTCTTAGTCATCTCAGCTTCAATACTGTAGCTATAGTCATAGTCGCCAACAATCCCATCTGAATGAAAGACCGCTTTAAATTTAGTAAGACTTTTATTCCATTGAATATACTCTGACTCAGGAAGACCTATTTCTACGTTATTTTTTTGAAGTTGAATCCAGTATTTCTTTTTGGACATCGCATTTGTTGCAAGAGTCAATGCTTGATTATCTGTCAATGGACGAGCATATACCGTAATGTGCTCAGAATTTCCTGACAAAGTAGATGTATCCCATTTGATATGATCGTTCGGATAGAAGAAGTTACTTAAAGCTTTAAATTGTACATACACCGAGCCATTTTTCAACAATACTCCATTACCAACAGTAGCATTAAAAGTCTTCCCGCCTTTAGTTAGTGAAGCAGTTTTTGTCTCTGACTCCAAGTTATTTTTACATCAAAATATTTATCAAGTTGTTCATCGTATCTGAATAGATAATTCGTCGCCATACTACGGAGAGGGGCATATAATCTACCCTCAGAAAGCAAACCGTTTACTCCGCCATATGCATCATAGTCATCATTTGCAGCATAAGAACTCATTGGACCAATCATTAAAGCGCCACTTAATAATGATATAAAAACAACCCACAAAATTGGTTTTTTCAAAATAATGATTTTCATATTTACTCCTCACTCTTAATTATTCATACTACCAATAAATTTTACATGAATTAGCAATTAATAACACAGGTAAATTTAACCACTAATTTACCCTTTAGTTGAGTAACAGCAATTTATTCATTAGGTCACTACTACTCATCCATGTGCCTAAAAAAAAGCGATTGTATAGCTCTCTTCTTCGTTCCCCTCGCAGCTGGGCATATGTTTGAGTAGTCGATACTTTTTCATGTCCTAACATGCCCTAAATGAAATCAAGCGGTGCTCAAAACCAAGGATGAGTTATTAAGCTAAACTGCCCGTTAGTTTAATAAAAGGGCGTCTGCCGCCGTCGATGAAATCATATCGGGAATGTAGCCATGTTCTTGTCATCGGTCGGGAATGTTATCAAGTTCTTGTCATTGTGTTTTGACAAGAACTTGATAACATAAATATATAAAGCCGCATAATTGGTCATAACCCTGTCAAGTAGACAGTACAAAAAAGACATGATTTAAGCTGCGGCCGTTTCCCGGTATTCTACCGGGGAACGGTCGTTTAATTTTTTCTGGAATCGGTTCTGGTTGTAGAACAGAATGTATTCGCTCACTTGCTGTT
>NZ_JBNDYG010000095.1:0-8431 GCF_049893405.1 Paenibacillus sp. Dod16 | reverse complement strand
GGCTATCTCAATGAAGAAGAGAAGACGAAGGCTGCCTTTATCAACCATAGATTCGGGTATCTGTACAAAACAGGTGATTATGGTGTAATGCGTGCGGAAGGATATGTAGACTTCCTTGGAAGAAAAGATAGTCAGGTAAAGATACGTGGGCATCGTGTCGAACTAGGAGAAATAGAACACTGTATCCATCATTTGCCCAAAATTCGCCAGTCCGTAGTCGCCGATTATAGTGATTCCCATGGAGAGAAGCAGCTGTGTGGGTACATTGTTGCCGATGAGACAATTGAATCGACAGAAATAAAAAGAGAGTTAGCGAAATATCTACCTGATTATATGGTCCCGGCACAATTCATACAGGTAGATGAGATTCCACTATCTGCAAATGGTAAAGTAGATCGTAAATTATTGCCGAATCCAGAAAAGTGTATTGAAGAAAGTAAGATGATAAGGGATTATGAGGCACCAAAGACCCAGACGGAGAAATTGGTAGTAGAGGCATTTGAATATGTACTTGGTATGGAAAGAGTAAGCGTAAACGACAATTTCTTTGATTTGGGTGGGGACTCCATCAAGGCTATCCATATTCTAAACAAGATAAGAGAAGCTGGATACGATATCTCCATGCGAAATCTTTTGATGGAGAGAACACCAAAGCTAATAGCCATGAATTTATCCACAAAAAAAGAAATTATACCTGCGGAGCAAGGAGAAATAAGTGGTGAAATTTCACTGACACCAATTCAAAACTACTTCTTCGCACAAAATATGATGGATCCTGAACATTTTAATGTATGCCAAGTGTTTAAGGTTCGTGAAAAGCTAAATGCCCTGGCACTACAAAAAGCTTTATCTGCGTTAGTGCAGCATCATGATATGTTGAGAGCTACGTACAAAGATAAGAAACAGGTTATAGGGAAAGTAGAAGATAAGAAATGGTACGGCTTTACAACAATAGCATGTGAATCTGAAGAGATTCAGGAAAAAATTAAGTCAACGAAAGTAAAGATGGATTTGGCGGAAGGACCATTATTGCAGGCTGTTGTATTTAGTACGCCGGAGCAAGATTATATGATGTTGCTAGCTCATCATATGATAATGGATGTGATTTCCTGGCGAATTTTAAGTGAGGATCTGGAGAAGGGCTACTCTCAAGCTTTGAATCAGAAAGAGATAACATTACCAGCTAAAACCGTTTCCTTTAAAGTATGGAGCGAAGGATTAGCTCATTACAGCCAGAGTGAAAAGTTAAAGAGAAGGGTAGCTTACTGGTCAGAAATAGAAAATAAATTGGTTGATGGTAAGTTAAAAGAAGATAGCACTGACCATGAATTCGAACCAAAGACAGTCGTGGCATGTCTTAATGCCACGATCACAGAAAAGTTATTAAAAGAAAGTGCACATGCTTATAATACAGAGATTAATGACTTGCTTGTAGCAGCACTAGGACGTGCGGTAAACAAAGTAACAGGTCAGAGAACGCTTGCTATACAGATGGAAGGACATGGTCGTGAAGAAACAGTAGGGTCTTTTGATTTAGGTAGGACAATAGGATGGTTCACTAGTATATATCCCGTAGTTTTAGAAGAGTTAGGCACTAATATTGCTCAGGATATTCGAAATACGAAAGAGAACCTACGACGTGTGCCAGCACATGGAATTGATTATGGCCTCTTAAAGAATGCAGACATGGTTAATTCAGAAGAATTGGATGTGGAAGTGGCACCAGATATATCATTTAATTATCTTGGAGAACTAGGAACAAAGAAAGAATCTGGCAATCCATATTTTGAGTTTTCACAACTGGGTTATGGACAGGATACAGATCCTCGCAATCAATTTGGACCATCCATTAACGTCATAGGTCATGTGCAAAAAGGTAGTTTATCTATGACAGTAACCTGCAACAGCAGTCGTTATTTAGCTGAGAGAATTGAGCAAATAGGAAAAGCATATGAAGAAGAACTGATTGCGGTCGCAGAACATTGCTCCCATGCACAGAAGAGTGAGTCAACCGCAAGTGATTTTGGTGAGAACGTATGGAAAGATAGCGAATTTTGTTATGTACAGGAAGCTGCCAAAATCCGCGGCGAAGAAATTCAACGTATCTATCCATTGGCTCCTGTGCAAGAGGGAATGCTCTATGAGAAGCTTTTGGATGAATCCTCTACGAAGTATGTTGTTCAGCAGACGTTGCGATTGGCAGAAGTAGATGTAGAGAAGATGCACAAAGCTTTTGAATATCTAGCCACACAGCATGATATTTTACGTACAAAGATCTGTTATCGGGGAGTAAGTGTACCAAGACAAGTTGTATTGAAAGAAAGAATGCCGGAATTTAATTATATGGAAGTAGATAATGAATCTGATTATCTTGATTTAAAGGAACAAGATGTAAAACGAGGATTTGATTTGGAAGAAGATACACTACTTCGTATGAATTTGATAAAAATAAAGAACAGTGGTTATCGGTTGATCATGACGAACCATCATATTATTTTAGATGGTTGGTGTTTGCCAATTTTGCGTAAAGAATTATTTAATGCGTATATGGCAACAGATGAAGAACAATTAAAACTACCTAATCAGGCTGCTTCTAATAAAATTGGGAGCTATGAAAAGTTTGTACATTATATCAATGAAAAAGATAAAGAGCCGAGCCTTAAATATTGGGAAGACCTTCTTCAAGGATATGAGACAAGGGCTGATATTCTTCCTTTAGGTCGTCCAGATGAAACAGATGAAGAGAGTCAGAGTCAAGAGTTTAAGTTAAGCATAGAGGTAACTGAACAAGCAGAAGCGATATGTGCCCAATATGATGTAACATTGAACACGCTAGTAGAAGCTTGTTGGGGTGTTTTATTGGAAAGATACAACTCAACCAATGATGTCGTTTTTGGAAAAGTTGTATCTGGTAGAAATGCAGAGATTGAAGGAATTGAAGAAATCGTTGGTTTATTTATCAATACCATACCCGTACGTATATCGACAACAAACGAAGACACATTCGCCGATTTGTTGAAATCATTACAGAGCCAGGCAATTGCTGCAAATGAACACGATTTTCTTCCCTTAGCAGAAATACAGAATCGTACTCTATTAGGAAGAAATTTAATTGGAACCTTATTCTTCTTTGAGGGCTATCAAGGAACAAGTATAAATATTGATGGCAAATTAAATGTGGAATCTGAATATTACCGCGAACAAATCGGGTATGACTTGGGAATGACAGCATTTAAGAGTGATCGTATTCATTTTAGAATTCTATTCAGTACAAAGGTATATAACAAGGAAGAAATAAACATTATTGGTTCCCATTTGCAAAGACTTATGGAACAAGCCATTGCAGCGCCACAGACCAAATTAAACGAATTAGGCATGACCAATGAAGCGGAAGAAATGAAAGCATTAGTACAGTTTAACGCAACGGATATCGACTATCCAAGAGACAAGACAATTGTACAGCTATTTGAAGAACAAGTAGCAAGAACACCCCATCATACAGCTGTTGTATTCGGGAATGAGAAATTGACATACGCTGAACTAAATGCTCGTGCCAATCAGCTTGCATTAAAGTTACGACGGGAATACCATGTCCGGCCTGATGATTTTGTTGCGATTATAGCAGAAAGAAGCTTAGAGCTGGTGGTCGGATTATATGCCATTCTGAAGTCGGGTGCAGCATATGTACCAATTGACCCATTTTATCCAGAAGAACGCACTGCGTATATCTTGGAGGATAGCCAGCCGAAAGCGGTTTTAATTGGTCAAGGAAAGTATAATATTTCTCCTGAAAAGGTTGTTGACTTGTATAGTGCAAGCCATKATGAGGAAGGTACAGAGAATCCAGAACATGTAAATACCCCTCATGATCTTATTTACTTGGTGTATACATCGGGTACAACAGGAAAACCAAAAGGGGTTATGGTAGAGCATCAGCATATAGTCAATCAGCAGATGTGGACACAAAGAGAATATCCATTGCACGAGGGAGAATCCCTTTTAATGAAGACCACTTGTGCATTTGATGTTTTTGCCTGGGAAGTATTTTGGTGGATGCTAGCAGGTGGTAAACTTGTTATTTTGCAACAAGGAGAAGAAAGTCAAAGTGATAAGATCATCAAGGTAATTCAGGATTATCAAGTAAATGCAATCCAGTTCGTTCCTTCAATGTTCAATATGTTTTTAGAAGAATTAGATATGAGCAAAGAGGAAATCAATACTCTACGTTATATCATTAATATTGGTGAGAAACTGAATGCAGAAAGTGTGAGACATTATAATCAATTAAGGGAAAAAGGACAAGTAAGAGCAGAACTACTGAATCTCTATGGTCCAGCAGAAACTACAGTTAATTCCAGTGGATATCATTGTCCAGCAGGCTTAGATGTAGACAAAGTATTAATTGGTAAGCCTATTAGTAATACACAAATTTATATATTATCAAATGAAAAAATAGCTGGAATAGGTGTACCAGGGGAATTATGTATTGCAGGAGAAAGTGTGTCGCGTGGCTACTTAAATCGTGAAGAATTGACAGCACAGAAATTTATTAAAAATCCTTTTGGTTCAGGAATGATGTATAAAACAGGTGATCTGGCACGGTGGATGCCGGATGGAAATATTGAGTACCTTGGCCGTATTGATGATCAGGTTAAGATAAGAGGTTTCAGAATCGAACCAGGAGAAGTTGAAAGTGCTTTGATGGAACTCGAAGGAGTTAGTGGAGCAGCCGTTGCACTACGCCAAGACAAGCAAGGAGAAAAATATCTGTGTGCTTATGTAGTCGTTCATACGGAAGTAGAAGAAATTGACGCAGATAAAATCAAGAGTGAATTACGCAAGAAGTTACCAGACTATATGGTTCCTTTATATATGATTCGAATTGACCAAATTCCATTAAGTCATAATGGAAAGCTGGACAAAGCGGCACTACCAGAACCAGAATACAGGGTTAAGGAATATGCAGCACCAACAAATAGTGAAGAGAAGTTAGTGGTTGAAGCATTTGAGAAAATCCTTGGAATAACAGAAATTAGTGTCCATGATAGCTTTTTTGACTTGGGTGGTCATTCACTGAAAGTTACATTATTGTGTAATGAATTAGAAAAGACAATCGGTATAAAGCTGCAGCTTAGTGAAATATTTGCTTTATCTACACCAAAACGTATTGCAGAAAGAATTGGTAGTTTGCAATATGATAGTTTTTCGGAAATACCGAAAATAGCTAAAGCAGAGTTCTATCCTATGAGTTCTGTTCAAAAGCGACTGTATCTTCTCAATGAGATAGTAGGTCCTAGTATTTCCTATAACATTTCGAATGTCATAAAATATGAAAACACTCTGGATAAAGAGCAGCTACAGAGAGCATTAGATAAACTCTTAGAGAGAGAAGAAGTATTGAGAACCAGCTTCCATCTTATTAATGGGGAGCCAGTTCAAGTGATTCAACCAGATGCGAGAGTAGTAATAGAATACAAAGAAGCAGATACACTAGATATTCAAGATGAATACGATCGTTTTGTTCGCCCATTTGATTTATCCAAAGCACCTTTGATGCGGGTTAAGTTACTACAGGCGCCACAAGCTTCATACTTGATGCTGGATATTCATCATATTGTTTCTGATGGAGAAAGTCTGCCTATTATGATGAACTGGATAAGCGAGTTATATGAAGGAAATACTTTACCAATGCCAAGGGTTCATTATAAGGATTTTTCTGCTTGGCAAATGACTCAGGATATTACGAAGCAGGCGGCATATTGGAAGAACGAGTTCTCGGGCGAAATTCCAATACTCAATTTGAATACAGATTTCCAACGTCCTAAGAAAAAGAGCTTCAATGGTGCCGACGTAAAAACTAAGATTGAAGAACCAGTTTTTATGGAAATAAAAGAATTAGCGAAGAAGCATGGTGCTACGGAATTCATGATTATGTTATCAACCTTTATGCTTCTAATGAGCAAATACAGTCAACAGGAAGAAATAGTAGTTGGAACTCCTGTATCAGGCAGAACCCACGTTGATACACAAGACATGCTGGGGATGTTTGTAAACTCCTTGGCGATCAAAGGAAAAGTGAAACAAGAGGAGAGTTTTGAACAAGTATTGCTTGGAGTAAAAGAAAAATGTCTTCATGCGTACGATAATCAGGACTTTCAATATGAAGACTTGGTTGAGGCAGTAGATGTAAAGAGAGATTTATCAAGAAATCCATTATTTGATGTAATGTTTATGATGCCAGAGAGTGAAATTATGTCTGGTTCAAAGAGCATTATGAGTGGAACATGGGTACCAATGGAAGGAAAAGTAGCTAAGTTTGATCTGAATTTAATGGTAATACACACATCAGAGGGTTATATGGTCAACTTAGAGTATTCTACAGATTTATTTAAACAAGAAACGATAAAGCAAATGGTCGATGATTATGTTTCATTACTTTCGGAAGTTGTAAAGAATCCAGAAGAACGTTTGCAAAAGCTACTTATGAAAGAGGATGTTAAGAAAGAGGAGAAAGATTCGACCCAAGCAGAGCTTGATAATCATGCCAATCTTTTGGCACGGCAAGTTTCAGATTTGATGCAAGCATTGCATCAAAGAGATCAAGCTTATTGGAAGAGCAAAGTAGAGAATTTCCCACATGCGCCACAGTTACCGCTTCTTTTTAACGGGAATGCTGTAAACAACGCGACAGTGAAACGTTTAGAAACGAAAATTTCTGCGAAAGACTGGGCGATTGTGAGAAACAAAGCTTTGGATAACAGAATTGCACCATCTGCGTTATTGTGCACAATATATGCGGAAGTTCTATTTAAATGGAGCAATCAATCCAATATGGCACTTAACTTAAATCTGTTTAGTAATCAGCCTTTTCACCAAGATGGAATGTCTCTGATGAGGGATTTTGTATCAAAATTGTTATTAGATATCGATTTATCATCTCACAGACCATTTTGGGAAAGAACTACTGAGATACAGAAGCGGTTATTTGAAGCGTTAGACCACAGATTTTACAGTGGAGTTGATTTCCTGCGTGATCTGGCTGAAAAACGCGGTCAAGCAGATCAAGCTATAATGCCAATTATATTTACGAGTATGCTTCGTGACGAAGCGGATTCTTTCAATGCCAATATAGGCAGTAGGGGAGAATTGAAATACGGAATAAATCAGCCCCCTGAAGTATTTTTGGACTTTCAAGTTGCGGAAAGCGACGGACAATTAATGATGACTTGGGATTATGTGAAAGATTTGTTTGACGAAGATATGATCAGTGCGATGTTTGAAACGTATCAACTTCGCTTACAGCAAGTCATAGACCATAATCTTTCAACTATGCCGTTGCCTGTAACACAGTCTGAACTACTGCTTGATTACAATCGTACACAAGGAGACTATGAAGGGGATTTACTGCAAAGATTAATAGACCAGCAATGCCAGAAGACGCCAGATGCGATTGCAGTCAAATTAGGACAGGATACATTGACCTATGGCGAGTTGGCGAGAAAATCCAATCAGGTCGCTCGCTATTTAGCAGTGCAAAACTATGCGCACAATTCTTATATTGGCGTTTGGGCAGAGAGACGAATCGAGACCATTGTAAATACGGTGGCTATTTTAAAAGCCGGCCATGCTTATATTCCTGTGAATCCGGAACATCCTGAGGAAAGAATAGAATATATCGTGGAACATAGTGATATCAAGCTCATGATTCATCCGGATTTATATGAAAAAGAGAACCTTTCCACCTATAACGATGGCGCCTTGGAATCGGTAGAAAGCTGCCAGCAGGATAAAGCCTATGCTATCTATACGTCAGGAAGTACGGGACAGCCTAAGGGGGTTGTGATCACCCATGAGGCAGTCGTGAATACACTATTAGATATTAATGAGAGATTCAAAGTAGGCAGCGAAGATAAAATCATTGCCCTATCATCGATGAGCTTTGATTTATCTGTCTATGATATTTTTGGAGCACTCATTAGCGGAGCCCAGTTAGTATTAATTCCAGATCTCTTAGATGTGGCCAGCATTCATCAGATCATGATCGAAGAAGAAATCACGATATGGAATTCGGTTCCGGCAATTATGGATATGTATTTGGAGAATACAAAACAAGATACATTGCAGAGATCTACAGCAGAACGATTACGTATTGTGATGCTAAGTGGAGACTGGATTTCTCTTGGTTTGCCGGAGAAAATCAAAACAAGAATGCCAAAAGCACAAGTCATCGGGTTAGGTGGAGCAACGGAAGGCTCTATATGGTCCATATATTTCCCAATCATAGAAGTGAAGCCAGAGTGGAAAAGTATCCCTTATGGATATCCGTTGAAAAATCAACAAATTTACGTACTGGATGAATGTGGAGAAGAATGTCCAGTAGGCGTTCCAGGAGAACTGCATATTGGTGGAAAAGGAGTCGCCGTAGGCTATC
>NZ_JBNDYG010000094.1:0-9719 GCF_049893405.1 Paenibacillus sp. Dod16 | reverse complement strand
TGGACGTGTCCAAAACTGGGGCCAAATGCTGCTCCAGCTTTCGGTATTTTTCCCAGACCGGGTCGGTCAACACTTGCGTTAGATTCGCGACTTCCCCCTCGGGGGAATCTGTGCTTAAAAGAGTTTACACAAAATTATTGACAGACCCTCTCTTTACACGGGTTACACTCACCACAGTGGATATAGCTATTTCTTTCGCAACTACGAGTTAACTCAAATGGAACATTTAATTGTTTTGCTAATTCAAAGACCTCTTTCTTCTTTTTAGTGATGAAAGGGGCAGATACCTCAACATGCTTGTTATTGAATTCTTCTAAAACTTCAGAATATTTGTTTAAGGTTGAGGTTATGTTTTTTATTTCTGGAAAATCCTCTTTGTGAACACCTAATAAAAGTGTGTCTATATTTCGTTCTGTTGCATAAAGTCCTGCAATTGAAAGTAATGCAACCGGACAATTGCCATTAATGGATAGTGATATATTATCTCGTCTGTTTAATCCTAAAAAGGTTCTTCTCAGGGAGGAGATATCAATTATCTCAAGATGAAGGTTTAATTCTTCAGAAATTTTCCTCGCAGCAACTATTTCATAATCCGATGCATTCTGACCATAGTCAAAATAAACAGGAACAAGTTCAAACTCCGTTTTTAAATGGTACAAAAGCGTAGAGGAATCAGGTCCTCCTGATACCATCACAATTGCCTTTTTCTTCATGATACATCACTCCATTTTTTTCTTAATATGAGTAAATTTTTGAATTATTATTCATGCAAATTAAACGGATGTAATGAGAAAAATACATTATTTGAGGCATACGCATCACGTTCCATTTGAGTTTAATATGGCCCCCCAAATTATTGATGTGTGCTTTGGTCATTGAACAGTACATGCTGAGACTTTAAGAACTTATTTATCTATGAGATGTTCTTTTTGAGTTCATTTCACATTGGGGGTAAAGGAAGGTCGGAAACCGATTTTCCCTGCCGTCTATTTCAAGGTGTGTAGGGAGAAAATGAGTCAACAAACTGAATAGGTCGGTTTTGCTATATATAATATCTAGCGCGAGAGTAGAATGCATTGGAGGAACCAAGCTTCATCTATATAAAATTTAGGATTAAGACCTCATTGTCAGTAGGGGTGAAGATCGTAGATATTAAGTATATGGATATGTACTAGCGTTGTTAATATAAGAAATAAAGGATATAGTTCATAATATATAATTTATATAAACCGGCTATATATGTTATTCCATTATCGAACATATGAATTTATTGTTGTGGAGGAGAAAATGACCAAATATAAAAATAGAAGCCAGGAAATTGGTGAGCTCGGAGAAACCATTTATAGGCTCTATTCACAGCGTACACTTAAGTTAACTCCAAATAAGCTTGAGTCCGACTACGGTATAGATTTTTCTTGCCAGATAGGAGGTAATCCGATAGGAAGTGTCCGGCCAATGCTTCCTGAATTTCTCTTGGTTAACGTGAAAAGTTCTGAACTTCAGAAACCGTATGCCAGGTTAGAAAAATCCGATATGGAATTCACACTGAAATCAGCTCAGCCACTTGTATTTATTTTGGTTGATGTCAATAAAGAAGATGTTTATCATCGTTTTTTTGACAAAGAGTTACTTGTCGAGTTTCATCAACGTTTAATTACCAATAAAAAAACCTTTCGGCTAGACCCATCAAAAATGAGCAAAGATCCAGATCATTTTATCGAACAATTATCAATTGTTAAAAAAAGATCGTATCAAAACAAATTGGGCTTGCTGAAAGCACGGTTAGGGCTTCAAAAACTAATTGGAGAAGTAAAACTAGAAATCCATCAAACGGAAGATGGTAGTGTTGCCATTGTGGAAGCAAACGAAGCAGAAGATCTCTTTGACAAAACCCATAAATTATTTCCAATTGTGCGAGAATCCTTTCTTGCACAAGATATCAATAAACTGTCCTTACCCCTGGGAGCATTCAAAAATGTTTCGGAGCAGCTGAACGATATAGCTGACCTTACTTCTCTTATAGCTCCTTTACACTATGATATGCGCCGGTTGCAATTAAAACGCAACGGCAAAAAAATCGCCACCTGTATTTTCGAAATCAGGGGATTCGGAGATGAGAAATCATACTATCATCCGAGTGGTATGAGCTTGACGTTATCGCGAAAAAGGAAGGGACAAGACAATCAATATTATCATTTTACTGAGGTGATTTTTACTGCGAAGGATACTGATAATTTGTTTGAATATCCTGAACTCATCAATCTACTAAGAGTAATTCAAGAGGGAGATACTATTGATGGGATACCTGTTGAAACCTGGCCAGAACTTCTTCGCATAGCGGGCATTGTCAGATATCTTCCTGAAATATATGACTCACTTTCATTGGAACCTCATGTTCAATTGAATGAACTTAATAATATGTACACAGTATTGACTTACATGTTCATCAAGAGCCTGTTGCTAGACCAAAAAGACTCTTTCATTGGGTTTATTCTTGGATCTGAAGACACTTCCGATTTGAAATTGATGCAATCCAAAATAAAATGTCCCTTTCTTATTAGTTTGCCTGAAGGTCAATACATCGCGACAATACAATTCGACAGTGAATTGTTTTATGATGAAAAAAATCCTGATCGCATACTAGGTATTAAATCGACGAGAAATCCAGTGATTAAATCTTGTTTACCAGTAGAAAACACTAGTTTAGTGGAACCAGCTCTTCTGGTAACAGAAGATATCGCATTAGCTTATTTTATGAACAAGCAACCCGGGACCATACAAAATCCTTTTAGTTTCGGAATTGAATTTAACAATGAAGAAGACTTGTCGAAGTAGATGAACATATAAACACTGAAGCCGCACTTTATGCGGCTTTTTTCACTGGTATTGATCTGCTTTTGTAGATTGATTAGAAAGGCTATGAAAGAGCAAGATACATCTTAAACTGATTGATGAGAAATTAGCGTTTCTGACGGAGTCTTTTCATTTACGGTGCCATTTATCCATTTTATTTGATATAATAGTTACAAATCACATAACCCTAATAAGAGAAGCACTCTTTCCCATCATTACGGGAGAGCTGTGCTTTTTTTTGTTGTTTTTCTATTTAAATAAGGAGGTCAATCATGTGAAGGTCGTGCTCGCAGAAAAAAAGATACAGGCAGAAGAATTAGCGAAACCTTTCCCACATAAAAGTGCTCAAGGATATATTGAATTAAAACCATGTTCAGTCTTTCCTAAGGGCGGCGTAATCGTGTGGGCATCCGGCCACTTAATTGGCTTAGCCGAACCTGAGGAATATGACTCAAAATATGAAAAATGGAATCTCCATGATCTTCCTATTATTCCGAATCAATTCAAACATAGAGTTGACCGTTCAAAAGCCGGATTATTTAGCATTATCAAAAGATTTGTAACAGATCCGAAAGTATCGGAAGTGATTATTGCTACTGACCCCGGTAGAGAAGGGGAACTTATTGCTGGATTGATTCTGCGGCAAGCAGGCAATAAGAAGCCTGTTAAACGCCTTTGGACATCATCATTAGCGAAGACAGCAGTTGAACATGCATTTCACAACTTGCTTCCTGAATCCTCGAAGAAAAATCTCTATTATGAGGCTTACAGTAGATCCTGTGCTGATTGGCTAGTGGGGATGAACACCTCCCGCTTATATACGATTTTACTCAAAAGTAAAGGATCCGTATCTGAAGGTAGCTTTTCTACAGGACGTGTACAAACACCGCTTCTTTCACTTATTGTGGAGAGAGAAATAGCCATAGAGAGCTTTGTATCAAAACCCTTTTGGCAAGTCATTGCGGATTTTGAGGTGAATGGAAAACGATATCAAGGCCAGTGGTATAAAGATGCTATGGTGAATCTACCAGTTCAAAAGCTTTCCCTAGATCTTGTCCAGGCATGTCAAGGGAAAGTGGTGGATATTCGTGATATCAAAAAAGAACAAAAGCAGTATAATCCTCCGCTACTGCATAACCTGTCTTCGTTACAAACTCTGGTTAACAAAAGATACCGGTACTCTCCCCAGGATGTCCTCAAAATTGTTCAAGGGCTCTATGAGAGAGGGATTGTAAGTTATCCTAGATCAGATTCTCAATATGTAACGGAAGATGAAGCAATAACATTTCCATCTATTCTTGAAAAACTGAGAGCACTACATCCTTATGGATCCATTTTACCTGCACCCCTCCAGAGCTTAATCGGGAATAAAAGGTATGTGAATCCGGAGAAAGTATCGGACCATTATGCCATTATTCCAACTGAGAATGTTCCAAACTTATCGGATCTCGATGATCGTGAGCGAAATGTATATGATTTGATTGCTCGATCCTTAATTGCAGCTCACTATAACAAAGCAATCTTCGATCACACAACGATCATTACGTATGTAGATGCTAAATTTTCATTTATTTCAAAAGGGAAAGTGACCGTTCAAGAAGGATGGCGGCGCGTGCTATACCCACACGGGGAGAATGAAGAGAATGAACTTGAACCTGTTGAGCAGGCACTTCCTGTATTATCGATCGGTGAACAAGGTGTTGCCGCTTCTGTAACTTCTAAGGAAGGAAAAACTAAACCACCCAAACGGTATACAGAGGGCGACTTAATTGCTCTTATGAAAGGTGCTGGGAAAAGTCTGGAGAATCAGGAACTAGAAAAAATTTTACAAAGTACTGATGGTCTTGGTACCGAGGCGACCCGCTCCGGCATGATTGGTCGATTAAAGGAACAGAAATACATTGAAATCAAAAAAAATATGGTCTATACCACTTCCAAAGGAAGAACATTAATACAAGCTATTGGAGCATCAATACTTGCCAGTGCTGAAATGACTGGCCAATGGGAGATGAAACTTCGGGAAGTTGGAGCGGGTACCAAGAAGCATACGGACTTTATAGAAGAAGCTAAGAAATTGACGCTTCAATTGGTTCAAGAAGGGTATATATCTGTTCAGCACATGGGCATACAAGCTCCCAATGCAACGCCAGCACATCCTACATCCCAGCAGCAACTAGACCGTGCAAAAACAACGATCGGATCGCGGTCTTCCATAGAGAAAAGTTCTCCTATGACGGCTAGGGAATCCGTGCACGCCCAAACTCGGCCAACTACACAAGATAAGAAATCAGCAATACAACAACCAAATACAACTCCGATACCATCAACACAGGCTTTCATTCAACTAGATGACGAGTTGTATCCTAGAGCAATCTGGGAAGTACTACGGGCAAAGCAAGCATCGGTTTCAATCCTGCAGCGTCGAATAATGCGCGGATATACCGAATGTGCTAAGCTCATTGATCGAATGGAACAAGAAGGGATTATCGGACCATACAGAGGATCTGAGCCAAGACAGATTCTTATTGATAGTAGAGAGTTTCAAAAACGATTTCCAAGCAACGCAAGAGCATTAGAGAGTCAAGCACCTTCTGGCGCTGTGAATAACCAGAATCAAACCCAGCATCGAGAAAACAGTTCAAATTTCGAACAAGATCAAAATATATTTCCCCAGCTTAGCCGAAAGCCTGCGATGTATGAACAAGGACAAGCTGAAAAAAGAGTAGATGATGTCGCATCTCAAAAAACAACTCCTTCTGTATCACCTTTGGCTAATCTAAATGAAGATCATAGAGGGGCATATCCTCCTTCAGCTGGCATTCAAGACAACAAGCTGCATATGCAGGAAGAAACGAGAGTTACCAATTATAACACTGGACATGAAAATAGAGTACCATTACAGATGAGTGGCGAGAATAATAATGGCCCTGAACAACGTGAAACACCTGGTTATCAGCGCCCATCATTAAATATGCATGATCTAGGTCACTGTCCAAAATGCCATACAGCTCTTGTTGTTGATAAGGGTAAATTCTATGGATGTAGCGCTTATAAAGACACCCAGTGTAAGTTTACAATCAGTAAGATGATTCTAGGAGTGGAGATTTCTAAGGAAGATATTCAAGCTCTTTTGAACAAGGGTGAAACCATCATAAAGGAAGGGTTCAAGCGGAGAAACTCTGAGGAATATTTCAATGCCGCTCTGGTTTTGAAAGAAGGTGGGGAAATTGAGTTTAAACGACCTGAACCAAAAACGCTCAAGCTGCCAACCTCGTTGCTTAGAGTTCAGTCCAATCAGCAACCAGTTGAAGGAAATAAGGAGGAAATTGAATGGATAGAGAATGTAACAGCAGTAATTAAAATGCCTGCAAAAGTAAAAAATGTTTCATATGGCCCCAAAGTGATTCGTTATGAGCTACTACCAGAAACACTAAAAATCAACATCTCCAACTATAGGCGTTACTTGGATAACTTAAAAGCAGCTCTTCAGGCAGAAAAAATAACACTGTACTCTCCTATTCCAGGCACTAATTTAGTAGGGATTGAAGTACCAAACAAAAATCCGTATGTAGTAAACCTTAGAAGTATGCTTGAAAATCGGGATTTTTTAATTAAACGTAATGCTCTTAGCTTCCCAATCGGCGTCGATATGGTAGGGAAGCCGGTTATAGCCGATTTAGCAGATATGCCACATGTGCTAATTGCTGGGACTACGGGATCAGGCAAGTCTGTTGGGATAAACTCTTTAATAGTAAGTTTGCTTTACGGATTGGATCCGGACGAACTTAAGTTTGTCATGATAGATCCTAAGCGCGTTGAACTTATAGTCTATTCCGGACTCCCTCACTTATTTACACCGATTATTACCGATCCACAACAAGCAGTCAGGGCTTTGAACAAATTAACCGACGAGATGGACAAAAGATATGACCTGTTCCAAAAAGCAGGAGTCAGAAACATTCAAGCTTATAATGAGCAATTATTGAAGCGGGATCCATATGCTAAAAAGATGCCTTATATCGTCCTTATCATAGATGAACTTGCTGATCTCATGATGACAGCTGCAGGAGACGTTGAGCATTTTATCCAGCGCCTATCCCAACTTGCACGCGCATCCGGAATTCATATGGTAGTGGCTACACAACGACCAACCAAACAATTCCTTTCACCTAATATCAAAAGTAACCTTCCGGTAAGAATTGCTTTTGCTGTTGCAGCAGGCAATGACTCACTTGTCATCCTGGATGAGTCTGGTGCGGAGGATTTACTTGGTAAAGGGGATATGTTCTTCAAACCAAATGGCGGCTCTAAGCAACGTCTAGTCTCTGCCTATGTCAGTGACGAAGAAATTGAGAAAGTTGTAAACTATATCAAACAAAAGTATAGATGAAGAAATGATTAAATAACTTCATTTGAATTTGCGTGACCAGTAAGTCTTCAAAGATAATGAAGAAGAACAACCACGATCCCACATAATTACTGAGGTTTGTTCTATTAATTCCACAGTTCAGGTCATATAAAGGAGGCAAGATGATGAAGAAAGCAATTGATCTTTCTCCATATCCACAAATTCAAGATAAGGTGAAAATAGCCGGAATAGAGGATCGCCAGGAATATATCATATGGAACAAATTATCTAAAGAGGAGACAGCCACTGCTATTGCTGAACTAAGCTTACTTTGTAGAGCAAGTATCAGCATGAGTATGCCGGCAAGAAAAAAAGCCAAACAAGCATTGAATTTTTATAAAACAACAGTGGGTTCAAAAATTCATCCTTTTGCTGCTGCACAGGCACGAGAGGAACTCGGCCTCTCATCCTCTCGTATGCAAGAGTTACTTCAGCAACAATTCGTACAGCTTTGTATCGAGTCAGAGTAGGAAGAGTCTCTTAACTTTCATTACTATCAAGATAGTGAAACAGGGAAGGGATTTATTACCTCAAGAAATATAGAAACTTGGTAGATGTGATAGTCAGACAGTGTATCAAATAGCATCACAGTATTTTAAAAGATACAATAAGTGGATTCAGAACATTCTCTTCTTTTTGTTCTTATAATGATTTTTAACCTTATTCTTTTTTGGGCAAAAAGGAGAGAAACTGTAAAGTCTTGATTAATATTTTCTATTAAACCATAACTTAGGGTTCTTCTTAAAAACATACGATTCGTTTATAATAATTCTAATAGGGCCAAAGTCCTGTTGGAATTTTTTTTTAGAGGGGAAACGTTGTGGACAAATTCACGAATGATCTTCAAGACTTCGACCCAATTAAAGTAGGTGTAAATCTACGTTTCGAGAGAAACAAAGCAGGATTTAGTATCTCAAAGTTAGCCCAAGACGTAAAAATATCTGCAGGAAAAATAAGCTACTTAGAAAATGGACAACGTTCAAAAATGCAGATAGATGATATACAGTCAATAGCAGATGCCCTGAATATTCCTATTTCCAATATTCTTAATGACGATGCTTTAATAAAGCCACCAATTGAAAAATATTATGGAGATATTGATTTAATACTTCAATTTATTGCAGCTGGTTTATTAAATGAAGCTCCTAAGCTCATTGATGTTTTAAAACAGAAACTAAATTCTACCGAATCTAAATGGCTTCAACCAGCACTTCTATTTATCGAAGCTGAACTTCATATTTCTAGTGGGGAAAGCGACAAAGCAATGCAGACCTTTTCGTTTATTTCTAACATGAATGGCCATCATACTTTATTGAACCACTATAAAGTGAGAGCACTCAATGCCCTTGCATGTAATTCGTTTAAAAAGCACCATATAACAGATGCTTTACTTTATACAAAACGAGCACTCATGTTTAGCGACAAGAACTTATCTGCAGAGCAGCGATCTAATACATATTACAACATGTCGTTACTATATGGGCTTGTTGGCTATACTGACATAGCTATAATGCATGGAAAAAATGCTGAAATTCTTTCTCACGATAATACAGTTTATTTGACAGAAATTCGGTTTTCTCTTGGTATTTTGTATATGATACAAGAGGACACTGAGGAAGCAATTTCTTATATTTCAGAAGCATTAGGGTTTTATCAAAAGATAAAAGATATTACTTCTATTGGTAACATGTATAAATGCTTTTATACATTGTACCGAATTGACCCCCATAAATATGCTTTAGTAAGGACGTTTTTCGAATTAGATTACTTGTCCGTCTTAAACAGTGATTCTGTAGTGCAAATTGATTACTTACATACTTGGATTGAGCTTATGCTTGAACAAAATCAATTCGATCATATAGGGAGATATATTGATTTTTGTATAGAAACCGTAGATAAAATGCCTGCTAGAATAAATTATAAGACTTATTGGCTTGCATCTATCTTTTACAAAATGACCAAACAACCTATTGAGATGGAACATGCTCTTTCAACTGCATTAAATTACTTGGATCAATCAATGGTTAAAGAAAAGGCCATGATCTTATTCGAACTCGCAAAACTAAGAGAGCCTGAATCAAATTCTTTATATTTTGAAGTCTCTTCATTATTTCAGACTTTTATTAATGATTCAGAACGTAATCGTACGTTAGACCAATTACTAAATCTGATCCCGAGTCTCCGTTACTAGCTATATTATTACTAAATGTACAATTCGTGATCAAAAACTGACCATATGAGTTTTGTTTTCGACCTTAATGCTATAAATAATTTACCTCATTCAGAACAAAGGGCACCTCCAAAGACCTGGTGGTATTATCCCCTCATGGTAGACAGTGAAAAAAGAGGACATGTTACAATGAACTCAAATACTGGATACCGGAGGGGATTTTTGTTATGTCAGCGAAGAAAGGCCAAACCTTTAATCGATATAGCGAAGAAACGAAGAAAGAAGCCG
>NZ_JBNDYG010000093.1:0-9736 GCF_049893405.1 Paenibacillus sp. Dod16 | reverse complement strand
CGCGAAGAAGAGCTGGATCAGCTACAGGAGCGGCTGCTCGGTTACTACGTGAAGAATGGGCATACTTTCCGTGCCGTTCAGGATCAGGCGTGGTTAGCGGACAGTCCCCGTTCAGCCGACCGCCTGGAAAGCATCCTTCTGACATCCGGGGAACAAAAGACCCTCTTGCATGAGGGGGAGGCTGTGGAGAAGCAGATCAAACGCCTCGGCGTAAAGCGGACGCTGCATGTTGAAGGCAAACCGGTCGCGGAGCTGTATTATTATGATACGGATGTGGCAAACCTGACCAAGCTTCGGATCGGCACGCCCACATCGATCATTGTTTTGCTGGGAGGAGGCACCGTCCTCTTCGTGCTGCTTTC
Source organism: Paenibacillus sp. Dod16 (assembly GCF_049893405.1). NCBI lineage: Bacteria > Bacillati > Bacillota > Bacilli > Caryophanales > Paenibacillaceae > Paenibacillus > Paenibacillus sp. Dod16. The sequence goes on along the minus strand of NZ_JBNDYG010000093.1, from coordinate 9,374 downwards.
CCTCGGGGCGGCCTACTGGATATCTCGGAGGCTCACTGCGCCCTTGCGCAAACTCGTCCCGGCTATCGAACGACTCGGTCAGGGCGAGTATGGTGTTCAGGCTCCCGTTACCTCGGAGGATGAATACGGGAGGGTCGCGGTTGCTTTCAACGGCATGTCTTCCAGGCTCGAGCAGTCTGAGATGGTCCGCCGCAATCTGGTGGCTGATGTCGCCCATGAGCTTCGAACACCGCTGACGATCGTAAGAGGCAAGCTGGATCTGCTTCAACAGAGCAGGCAGCCGATCCAGCCGGAACTATTGCTTCCCATCCAGGATGAGTTGATTCGCTTAACCCGTCTCGTGGGCGACCTTCATCAACTATCGCTGGCCGAAGCGAAGCAGCTCCCGCTGGTTCGGAAACCCACGGACATGCTGGATCTTCTGGGTCAGATACAGGAGCGCATCGAGCCAGATGCCGATGCCAAGAGCTTGACCCTGCGTTTGACGAGCGCTACGGAACACACTTCCGTTCCTGTAGATCCAAGCCGAATCACGCAGGTATTTCTGAATCTCTTCATCAACGCGGTTCGGTATACACCCCAAGGCGGGCTTGTCCATACCACGATCCAAGAGGAGACCGCTTCCGGCATGCTTCGGATTGATATTCGGGATACAGGTCCAGGGATTGAGGAGGAGCATCTTCCCTATCTCTTTGACCGCTTCTACCGTACGGACGGAGCACGTGCGCGGCATCAAGGCGGTATGGGACTGGGTCTGGCGATTGCCAAGGAATTTATCGTATCGCATGGCGGCACGATTCAGGCACAGAGCCGGCAGGGTCAAGGAGCTACATTTACGGTCCGGCTGCCCTATCATGATCATGACTCGGAGCAGCCTCACGGAATATAACGGCCCCCTTAACTCCTATCTAACATAAACAGACAGGCCCGGACAGATATCGACCGGCCTGTCATTGTTAATCCATTCGGATGTCGAAACGATACCCTCTCCCTAGAATATTTTTTTCGTTGCCCGATCTTCCTTGATGATCTCGACGGCTTCCCTGAAGCGGATGGAATGGATAATTTCACGTTCCCGCAAAAATTTGAGACTGTCCTGCAAGTCCACATCATCCGTCATGTCGATGAGCCATTGATATGTAGCGCGTGCCTTCTCTTCTGCCGCAATGTCCTCATACAAATCCGCAATCGGATCGCCCTTGGCTTGAATATAGGTTGCTGTCCAAGGGACCCCGGCCGCATTCTCATAATACAGCGCATTGTCATGGTTGGCGTAGTGCGCTCCCAACCCGGCAGCCTCCAGTTCCGCCACGCTGGCATCCTTCGTCAATTTGTACACCATCGCGGCAATCATTTCGAGGTGCGCAAATTCCTCGGTTCCGATATCGTTGAGCAATCCGATCACTTTATCTGGAATCGTATACCGCTGGTTCAAATAACGCAGTGCAGCAGCCAGTTCGCCGTCGGCGCCTCCATACTGCTCCATCAGAAATCTTGCCATTCTCGGATCACATTTACTGACGCGCACCGGATACTGAAGTTTTTTTTCATATACCCACATGGGCTCTTCCGCCTCCTTGTTCTCGCTTTTCCTCTTCATGAGGGCTGCATGCATGAGGTGAAAAAAAGCCGCAGCCCCCTTGCCATACCGTCATTGTTAAACCTGCCAAGGCCAAGGACCCTCGGCCCATTCAAACGGATACTTGGAATAAGCACGGCCAAAATTTTGCAGCGGCCCATACAGCTCTTGAAATTGTTTCGCTAGCACCGTTCTCTCCTGTGTCAGTTTATTGAACTGCTCGATGCTCTTGAGATCATTCGGATGGGTGTCCAAGAACAGGTTCAGCTCCACCAGGACAAAATCCAATGCCTGAAGCTGCTCCAGCATTTCGTAATACTTCAGATCTCCAACCTGGGGTCTGGCTTCATTCACCGCATATCACTCTCCTTTAAATTTTCGCGAAGTATACGGGCTATACAAGGATGGCCATAACGTTCCGTGCCTTAGCGCCTCAGCAGGGCTAAACTGGGGCAGACCCGGCGGTTGAAACACGACATACTGGTTAACAGGTACCACATACGATCTGTAAAGCTTGGGCGGGCATGGATCAAATGGCGAATGAAATACCGGATATACGCGTACCTCTGGATTTTCCTTCAAAGGGATTTCCTCCTTATCGTTACGATCCGTCGTTATCAAGGACTCTTCGTATTTAACATATGTCTTCCGCCCAGAAAAAGAACTCCAAAATGACAAAAAAACCCTCTCCCCTGGAATATTTCCGGGAAAAGGGTCTTCATAGAGTTGTCCTCAAAATTTGATTTTGATTTGGAACAAGCCCGCTTTACGCATAGCGGAATAGATAATAACCACCAAGGGGCCGATAAAAAATCCGATCACGCCAACCAGTTTAAATCCGATATACATGCTGACCAGGGCAGGCAATGCGCCGATGCCGACGGCATCCCCGATGACCTTCGGTTCCAGCACGCGGCGGATCACCGTAATCAGAATGAACATGAAGATCAAGCCGACTCCTGTAAAAATATCGCCTACCGCGAGCAGGTAGATGGACCATGGTATCAAAACGGAACCTACGCCCAGAATCGGCAAAATGTCGACAATGGTGACAAGCAAAGCGATGGCAAGCGGATAGTTAACGCCTAATACCAGCAAGCCGAGCAGCGTAATCACGTACGTAAACAGGCTGAGGATCAGCTGTGCCCGCAAAAAGCCGAAAATTGATTTTTTCAGGCTGATCAGCACCTCGTTCACCTGCGACTGTGATGTCTCATCAAACAGCGACAATACTTTCTCACGCATCGTATCGAGGCTGAAAGCGAACAAGTACACCGCTACGCAGAATACAATGAACGTGACGAACAGGTTCGGCAGCGTTTTGGCAAAGGACAAAAATGTTGATGATACTGAATTGACAAGCGACCGTATATAGGAAGAAATATTCGACATGAATTCGGTAAGACTGTCGGCAAGACCCGGCGAAATGCCGTTCAGCATGTCTTGCGCTTGTATAATCGTATGCTGAAGGAATTCGTTGGCCCCTTCAAAATATTGCGGAGCCCGGCTCCAATATTCGACCAGCTGGTTAAACACCTGCAGACCGATCAAATAAGCCAGGAGCAGCATCAACAGGAGGAATAGCGTGCTTGTCACCGTTGCGGCCGCAATGCGGTTCATGCGAAGTCTTTTCATTAAGAGCCGATTTAACGGCTCCAATGCAATAGCAATCACGATGGCCAGCAAGAACGGAGCTCCAACCGTAAACATTCCGTACAGCAACAGGAGACTGAGACCGATAAAGATCAGCTGCTTAATCGACATAATCCACTTCCTAACAAATAGAGTCTTGCTAGTTCTAAATGAAGCTGCTCTCGAGCTTCTGATGAATCATGACGCGAGTTACACGCAACCGTGTAGACTCCTCTACCTCAAAGACCACTCCGTCAAAGGTGGCTTTCTTCCCGACCACCGGGTTCCCTTCAAGCTCTTTGAACAACCAACCGCCGATGGAATCCACGTTATGCTCTTCAATCATCAAACCGGTCAAATCATTCACTTCTTCAATGAGCATCCGCCCATCCACTGAAAAGTACTCATCATACACTTCAATTTCAGGCCGCTCATCTTCAAATTCATCGTACAGGTCCCCAACAATCTCCTCCAGAATCTTCTCGGCTGTGAGAATACCTGCCGTCCCCCCATATTCGTCCACCACGAGCGCAAGCTGCTCATGTCTTGCCTGCATCTTCCGCAGCACCTCGCTGATTTCCGTTGATTCCGATACGTCCATAATCGGTCTCATCAAGGAAGCCAGATCACGCTGCTTCTCAGGCTCCGCCAGCAAGAGATCGGTAATGTGGACAAATCCGATGATGCGGTCTTTGTTGTCCGTTGCGACCGGGTAGCGGGAGTGCTTCGTCTCATTGACGATCCGAAGATTCTCTTCCAAGGTATAATTGGTGAAAAGAACGTCCATGTCCGTCCTTGGCAGCATAATTTCTCTGGCTCTCAAGTCAGAAAAATCGAACAGGTTGTCCATTAATTTCATCTCGTTCTCGTCAATGACACCGCTCTTTGCGCTCTCGTTCATCAGAATCCGAATCTCTTCCTCGGAGTGGGCCGCTTCGGCCTCGCTTGCCGGCTCGATGCCAACCATCTTCAGAATCCGATTAGCGGAAGCATTCAGGACCCAGATCACCGGCAGAAAAATGCGGTAAAACCAAAGCAGCGGCGCCGACAGAATCAAAGCCGTGCCCTCCGTCCGCTGAATAGCCAACGATTTCGGTGCAAGCTCCCCTAACACAATATGCAGGAAAGTGATAATACAGAAGCCCACCGCCACCGATATTGTGCCGATCAATCGCTCATCCGTAAATCCAATGCTATGCATAATGGGGGCCACCAGCAATTCTGAAATGGCAGGCTCCCCTATCCAGCCAAGACCCAGGGAAGTTAATGTGATCCCAAGCTGGGTTGCGGATAAATAGGCATCCAGCTTCTGGTTTACTTTCAGGGCAATGCCTGCCAGCCGGTTCCCTTCGCTAACGAGCTGGGTCAACCGGGATTGACGCATTTTTACCAGTGAAAATTCGGCCGCTACAAACACGCCGTTCAACAAAACGAGCAGGAAAACCAAGAGCAAATTCAAAATCAGTTTCCCGACCTCAAATTCCTCCGCCATGATGACACGCCTTCTTTCTAGGGTTCTAGTTTGTCTTTGCTTGCCTTGACTTGAAATCCACACCCCGGTAGTACATGTCGGCCACCAACAGGTTCGGCCCACAGCAGCTCACTGCATCGCAGTGACAGTTAACCGTCTGGTTCAACGGGTGTCCTGTTGTCCATTCGTTAAAAATATCGTCAAGCTTCTGTTCCTTAATATTACCAAAAGCCGGGATATCAGCAAAATCCGTTACATATACGTCGCCCGAGAATAAATTCACATTCACCCGGTTACGGCCATCCGGATCATTCCGGACCGTTACGTTCGGTTCTTGCCGCAGGCGGCGAATGATATCCTGGTCATCATCATCGGAGCTGCAGGCATAGAAGGGCAGTGTTCCGAACAGCATCCACATGTCCCGATCCCGGACATCCAGCAAATGGTGGATGGCAGCTTTCGTGTCGTCCAAGGACAATACGGGCAGAGTGGAAGCAAAGTTTGAGGCATACATCGGGTGAACCTCGTGCCGCTTGCAGCCCATATCCTTGATCAGCTTGTGGATGCCGCTGAGTTTCGTATGCGTCCGGTAGTTAATCATTGATTCAGCGGATATGTACATCCCTGCTGCACTCAGTTTCTCCGAATTGACCAGCATTGTATCGTACATTTTGTATGCCGTTTCCTTGGAGACGGGACGTGCACTATTCGCAAACCCGACTTCATAGAAGTCGTCCCCGTTCAAATAATTGAATGAGATATGCATAACGTCCAGATAAGGCAGCATTTTCTCATACCGACTTATATCAAGCGTCAGATTGGAGTTAATCTGGGTCCGGATGCCCCTTTCCTTGGCATACTTCAGCAAGGGAACAATCACGTTATCCACCGTCTTGCCAAGAAATGCCGGTTCACCGCCCGTCAGACTGATCGTCTGCAGATGTTCTACCTCGTCCAATCGCTTCAGCATCGTATCGAGGGGCAGCATCGGCGCTTCCTTCATGACAAGCATATCACCGACAGCGCAATGTTCACAGCGCATATTACAAAGATGCGTCACTGTCATTTCCACACTGGTCAGCACATGACGACCATGCTCGCGCAGTGAAGTTATCGGATCCCACGGATCATAACTCGGCGAAATGGGCCTTACGGCTGATGGAAATGGCTGTGCTGTATTACTCATGGTTCACTCACCTTATTTCTTTGAATTACCGATTCATTCAGTACAACTTACGCTATATGTACTTTACGGTTTTGATAATGTCCATTATATGATTATAACATACCCAAACAGAAGGCTTCTGCTTGATTCGGCTGGGAAATCATCCACTTTCCACATGTTGGTCTGAGCCTTCCTTGGAAGTAAGCTTATGGCCCGGAAACATCCATCTTGGACTCCACCAATTCGCTCTGCCCATCATCTTCATAAACGCAGGCACAAGCAGCACCCGAATCACGGTGGCATCCAGCAGAATGGCTGCTGTCAGGCCTAAACCGATCGCTTTCATCACTTCATTATCCGTAAATACAAAGGCACCTACGACGACAGCCAGAATCAGGGCAGCGCTTGTAATCAGCCCGCCCGTACTCTCCAAGCCTTCGGCTGTGCTGAATTCGTTATCTCCCGTCCGTTCGTAATTCTCCATGATTCGCGAGAGCATCATGACTTCATAGTCCATCGATATGCCGAACACCACGCAGAATATCAGGATTGGCAAAAGTGCAAAGATGGATCCCGTGGAGGATACACCCAGCCACTGCGCGCCAATCCCCTCTTGAAACACCCATACCACGATACCGAGTCCGGCGCCGAGGCTGAGCATATTCATTATGCTTGCTTTTAAAGGGAGCACGACCGATCGAAACGCCAATAGGAGAATGACATAGGTAACTACAAATACAAAGACCAGAACGTAGGTGATATTCTGATGGATGGCTTCCATGATGTCCAGTTTATAGGCGGGGCTTCCGGTGACATAGGTCGTCAGCTCATTCGTGTCCATCGTCCGTAACGCTCGGACGAGCTGCATAGTCAATGCATGGGATTCGCCATACTCCGGGATCACGGCGACGGCTACGAAATTCCCCCTAACAAAACGATGCTGCTCCAGCTGCTGGCGGATATCTTCGCGGGATAAATATTTCGAGGCTTCTTCCACCGAACCTCTGCCGATGCTCAGATAACTCTCTACCTGCTTCACACCCGGCATCATCCTGATTTCATCCGTATATGCCTTCATTAGCTCGATGCTGCGCGAATCCTCATAAGAGGCCGGAAGTTCGACCGCTACAACGATCGAATTCAATTCACGTTCATCATAAGCCTGTGTGAGCAGGTCGTGTCCATATCGGGATTCATAGGCGGGGGGAAGCACTTCGGCTGCGGGGATGGCGATATTCATGTCCCGAACCGGATAAATCGCCACCAATAGTAAACCGATCGCTGCGATAGAGATGGTCACAGGATGCGCCATGACAAATTTGGAGAGCCTTCTCCACAAACCGGAGGTCTGCCGTGCCCGGAGCGTCCGGTAAGCGGCAGGGAATAGAGGGAGCGCATCGATACGCGGGCCCAATATTCCCAATAATGCGGGAAGAAGCGTATTACCGGCCAGCACTGATAACAGCACCACGGTAATGCCGCCTATGCTGAAGGAACGGAAGATCGGCAGATCTATGAAACTCATCGCCACAAAACCGATCAACACGGCTGCCCCGGAGAACATCACCGCTTTGCCGGCGGTTGCGCAAGTGACAGCCAGGGCAGTGCCCACATCTCCGCTCCGTGTCCGCATCTCTTCTTTGAATCGGCTTACGACCAGCAACGCATAATCGATCCCCACGGCCAGGCCCAGCATCGTTACGACATTCGGTAGGAAATTGCTGATCGAGCCGTCGGCCAAAGCGACGAAATACAGGATTCCCATCGTGACCACCACACTGGCAACACCGGCTAACAATGGCAGGATCGCGGCAGTCAATGTTCCGAATACGACCGCCAGAATGAGCAGAGCTGCGGGAATGCCTATCATCTCGGCATGGATGATATCGCTTTTGACGGCTTGGTTCATATCGGCGAAGATGGCGGTATTCCCTGTTATGTAAGTATCCGCTCCCGTGATGCCCGGAACCGAGTCACGAATCTCTTCAAACTGCTTCAAGGCTTCCGTGGAATCCAGATCCAGCAGCACCGTCACGGATACGATATGATCCTGGCCTGCCTTATGAGCTGCCATATTCATATAAATATCCCTGACATAGGGACGGGCTCGCAAAGGCTCAAGCTCCGTCAATATTCGCCTCTGCGCCGTGCCTGCCGTCAAATTCTCATCGTGCTGGCTCACTACGACAATATCCAGCGAAGCTGCCGACAGTCCTAATCCCTCTTCCAGCTTCTCAATCCCGATCTGGGCCGGACTATCCTTCGGCGTAAACCCGTTGTGCTGCAGAATGGACGGCAGCTTGAATGCAAACGGAAGCAGCCCGCAAAACAAAAGAAGCCAGGTTACAACAATGGCTTTACGGTAGCGGTATATCTGTCGCCCCCATGTATGCAGCAATGTTGTATGGCTGTTACGTCTCACGAGTCTACCTCCTTCAGTGTAAGTTTGATCTATGGTGCTCGCCCGATACCAGCGATCATAATGGCCAGTGTTTCAGACAAATCTAATTCATAAGGTGCGGATAGCGGGGTGCCTTCGGCATCCGTTAATACGCGGACAACGGGTCGATGCGGCACATGTGCGTGAATTTTGGATACCACTCCACTCTCACCCGTATGTAATTTCACGGTGATCCCTGGAGGATATATCGCTACCCGATCCCGAAACATGGCCAGGAATGACTGTTCATACAGTGTTCCCGAGCCTGCATACATCACCTCTACCGCTTCATGCGGCAATAAGGCAGGCTTGTACACCCGCTGCGTGGTCATCGCATCGTAAGAATCCGTAATCGCAATCCATTTGGCGTATTCATGAATCTCAGGTCCCTTCAAGGCTCTGGGATAACCGCTGCCATCCAGGCGTTCATGATGCGACAGGGCGCAATGCGCCGATAACAACGGAATGTTCGGTTCGTCTTTCAATATTTTGAACCCGAACTCGGTATGCTTCTGGACCTCGCGAAATTCTTCTTCGCTCAGCCGTCCTGGATGATTCAGCAGCTTCTGGGATATCCTCGTCTTGCCGATATCGTGAAGCAATGCCCCCAAGCCCAGCACCTTCAGATCCTCCCGATTATAGCCGTAAGACACCCCAAGAACCGTTGAATATAGACAGACGTTAAGCGAATGACGATACAGATTGTAATCGTTGGTATTCATATCCGTCAGGAGTACCATGCCCTCGTCATGATCCGATATTTCATCCATAATAGACTCCATCATCCCGGAGAACGTTTTGCCTAAATGAAGGAAGCTTCCCTTCAGAGCAGCCTGGCTCTCCAGGGTCTTGAAGCTCGTCCGTATCGACTGGATCGCCTGCAGCCGGGTCTCCTCGGTCAACAACTCCGGAACCACGATATCCTCTGTCATCGGCTCCTCGATATAGACATACCCGATTTCCAACGTGCCCAGACGGCGAATCAGTCCTGTCGTCAGCTCCACGCCTTCGGCAAGCAGAATTAAACCGTCACTATTATATATTCTCTTACCAAGAACCATTCCCGGCCTCAACGCGTTGATAGGTA
>NZ_JBNDYG010000092.1:0-13770 GCF_049893405.1 Paenibacillus sp. Dod16 | reverse complement strand
CCCAATACAACAAGCAGGGTCATGGTGTGGGCCGGTGTAAGTTTCAAGACATCAAAACAAAATTGTCCGAAAACACAGATTGCACCTCCCACCAAAAAAGCCCAAAGAAAAATCATAATATCTCCCTYCCTGCCTCTATGGATACGGCATGAGCGATACAAGGAATGCTTTCCCCTTGTTGAAATGAAATCGGGGATAGCAGCGCCCCCGTAGCRACAACGAGGATTCGTTTCAGTTCACCWCTTCGCATCCGATTYAGCAAATGTCCATAGGTAACAACTGCCGAACAACCGCAGCCGCTTGCTCCGGCYTGAACCATTTGGGTTTCATAATCGTAAATCATCATCCCGCAATCGGAATATTCGGTTTGTTCGATGGGAAAGTTATGTTTCTTAAACAATTTACAGGCGATTTCATATCCGACTTTCGCAAGATCGCCGGTAACGATCAAATCGTAATAACCCGGTTCAATTCCCAAATCYCGAACATGCGCCTCAATGGTRTCTACCGCTGCAGGAGCCATCGCTGCGCCCATATTAAACGGATCTTTAATGCCCATATCGATAACCCGGCCAATGGTGGCAGAWGTAACAACCGGTCCGTCACCTTCCATGGATAYGATGGCAGCACCGGCCCCGGTTACCGTATATTGGGCGGTTGGCGGTTTTTGCGAACCGTACTCGGTCGGATATCGGAACTGTTTCTCCGCACYGGAATCATGGCTGCATGTCCCCGCCAAYACAAATTTCGCCGAACCGGAATTTACAAGGTTAGCTGCTAATGCCAGACTTTCCATCGAGGTTGAACAAGCGCCAAACACACCGAKGTAAGGGATCGATAATGTTCGCGCGGCAAAACTGCTGCTAATGATTTGATTCATCAAATCCCCKCCTATGTAAAACTGKACTTGTTCCTTTGTCAACCCCGCATTTTCAATAGCCAGTTTTGCCGCTTCTTCAATCAATRCCTTTTCTGCTTTCTCCCAGCTCTTTTGTCCCATCATGGATTCTCCATGGACAATGTCAAAATCTTTGGCCAGCGGGCCTCTTCCTTCAAATGGACCCACTACCGTTGCTGTTGATCGGATGAACGGCTTGTTCTCAAATAGCCAACTCTGGTGTCCCTTTAACATATTAAGAGCCTCCCCCGCCTTTGATCAGCAAATGTACAATTCCTACCGCAAAGGCGGCGACTGTACCAAATACAATAACCGGTCCAGCCAGTTTAAACATTTTACCGCCAACACCGAGYACCATACCTTCACTCTGATGTTCAATCGCAGCGGATGCCATCGAATTCGCAAATCCCGTCACAGGCACTGCGGAACCCGCACCRGCCCATTGGGCAAACTTATCGTACACCCCCRYGCTGGTCAGAATGACAGAAAGGAGTATCATAACCGCCACGGTAGGGTCTCCAGCYTTTTTCTCATCAAAGCCGCCCCAATGCACAAACATTTCCTGGATGGCTTGTCCAACCAAACAAATGGCCCCGCCGGCTATAAACGCACGAATGAAGTTTTTGAGTATGGGCCTCGGAGGTTCGACGCTTTGCGCCAATTCTTTATATTCCTGTTGTACCCKCGTTAAATTTTTCTTTATATTATTTGCCATGAACATCCTCCTCGAWTTTCAGCTGACGTATAATTRGCGAATTGTTAACGAATCAGCAATGGTTTAACTTCATCAATAATCTTTTCTAACGCTTTTGAACATTGCTCGTACATCTGCTTTGTATTTTGTTCTTTGGTAGATAAGCCAAACATTTCGAGATCCGCTTCACACTTTTTCAATGTTGCAAGCAAYGCGGCTTTTTTCTGGGGTTTCGGTACTTTGATCTGATCATCAAATAAATCAACGTATAGCTGGCCATAGGAATCCACCTGTCCAAGAAATACGTTATCAATCGAAACACCTAATTTCTCCAGTTCCGTATCCAGCCATTTCCTGTTTAGACCTATCGTGGCAAGCGGTTCGTCCATTATTTTTCCATCYATAATGACCGATTGAGGTTCTTGTTCTGGCCCGACATTTATTCCCAGGTGTTTAGGCGTTAACGGTTGATTTTCCTTGGTTAAAAGAACGCTAACGTCACCGCTTGACTCCATGATGGCGAATTCAACATCGGCAGCTTTGAACACATTCTTTATTCGAAGCTGTTCCATAAGTTCATCCGTGGTAATCCTTTCTTTTTTTAGGTTATCCTCCATGATCTTGCCGTCCTTAATGAGCACTGTTGCTTTKCCGTCGAATAGGTCTCTTGCCGTTTTGCTTTTCAGCTGTARAAATTCAATCCCTAAAGAAACAACGGTCCAAACCGTCATCGCAACCAAGCCTAAATACCAATTGGTCTCCAGATCCAACGAAACGTAAGCTGCAATGCTGCCGATCGTGATTCCGGTGATATACTCAAACAATGACAGCTGTGATACCTGCCGTTTCCCCAATATCTTCGTTAGGACAAAAAGAACCCCCATAGCCAATAACGTTCGCAAAGCGATTTCTAGCCAATCCGGCATAATATCACCATTCCTTTCCAATCACATTAATCGACAAAGGTAAATATGTCCCTATTCCATTATTTTTATGCATTTCCATCTGAAAATTTTTCTAACGTATGCTTTTGTTGCGAGACGGAAATATTAATTTCGGTATTGGGAGAATGTAAGCATCTATTCCCATTACCCGTGAAACATTATCCTATCCTAAGGTAAAGGAGGTGACACCGTGACAGTTGCTTCTCAAGTGAAAACGTGCGTAGCATCTTTAAAAAGTGCTCAGGCGAGTCTGGAACAATTTGCTTTGGAAACACAAAATCAAGAAGCAAAATCGCTCTTTACGAATGCGGCCCAGCAAACCCAACAAATCGTGCAGCAAGTAGAAAACCGCGTACAACAGTTGGAAAATGAAGAGCCTCAATATAAGGGGTTTTAAGAAAAACAGACAACCCATGAATATTGAGGACATGGCTTGTCTGTTTTCATCGGTGAACAGATTAGAAAAGAGATCAAACCCTACAAGTTGAGTAGGGTTTGATCTCTTTTCGCCACTATTCTTTTGTTTAGACAGCTAACCTTGGATAAACCTAAACACTGCCGCCCCCATCGCCACTGCTAAAGGTGACAGTATCCAAGTTCCCCCTCATTTCGACTGCAGCTTTCCTTTTAAGGAAAACCTCTTTACGTTCTTCCGACCAATCGTCGGTTAAAACGACTGGCCAGTTGTTTATATCCAAATATTTCGGTTCAATTTCGACATTTTCTAAAATCCGTTTTCTACCCAATTCGCTTCACCTCGGTCAAGATTCCTAATTCGACTTCCTTTATATTGGATGCAATTAGTTCTCCTGAATAAATTAAGAAATATATGGATACGACTGATCGGAATTGTTGAACATATGCTTTGCAACTCTCCGATAGTTTTAGTTTCGTCACCGAGAGCACGTAGAATGTGCCTTTTATCCGTTTCGATGGGAATATTCCGTTGACCGATATATGGCAGTAACTACTTCATATTTTTCAGGTAAAGATCTTATAGTCATATCCTGATTTAAAGCACCATTTTTCTAACCTCTCATGATCAGTCTCTTGGTTTTTATATCTTACGTTTACAAACGTTTCTTTTCCGTTTCGTTCAAGCTGCCACATATCAAAAACCTTATGTAAATTATTTTCTAGCAGTTTCTCACTGTTTGGTCTTTCGCAAAATTTAAGAATGTTGGGATCCGTTTCGACCAATATCCAATGATCGTACTTAAGATCACCGAACAATTGAACGTCCCTTTGAAGCTTGTAACTATACCTTTCCCAATAGCTACTTCCATACCGACTGCTTCGTTTAGCTCGTACATAAAACACCTTTTTTTGACAGGATTTTGCTATTATCTTATCATAGTCATAATTTTCGGTAAATAATTTTCGCGCCTTATAAGCATATGTTTGTGTCACCAGATACGTAAAAGGGGATGTTTGTGTCACTGAGCTAGGACACAAACATCCCCTTTCAACTAATAAGAACCCTTGATTTTATTGAGTATTAATTATGGCATGTTTGTGTCATTGGACATCAAGATTGTCGGATGACAAGAACTTCATAACATAAATGACAAATCTGCTGGTGCTCAAATTCGAATAGACACCAATTAAGTAGCTAACCGAACTGTCATTTCCACTTTCCTCTTTGATTTCGCGAATCAAACCTTCTATCAGATTTTCTCCAACTTCCACTTGTCCACCAGGGTATACCCAACCACCGTCACGAGTTTTTACTAAAAGTATATTTCCTTGCCCATCTTCTACAAATCCACCTTTGGCAACGATATGCGTTGGAAATGGCATATTACGACCTCCTTATGCAGTAACGTTTGTATATTTATTCCACAACCTATTCGAACTACCCTGCCCGTTAGCTTAATGAAATTGCATGGAAACATAGTTAGATACTTATCTAATCGGTAAAATGCTCATGTTCTTGTCCATTACGGTAATCGGTACAAGTTCTTGTCTTTGACTCGGGACAAGAACTTGTACCGATAAAACAAAAAAGCCGCTATTTTAGCGACTTTCAATAGGACCATGTTTTTGTCCTCCGACAAGGACACGGACCAATCTGCTGAATAACTATCGAGTTGTACCGATAAAATAAAAAAAGCCTCTAATATAGCGACTTCCAATGTGAGCATCTTATTGTCCCCCGACATAATTAACGGAAAGGCCAAGCGATGTCAAACCCTCTTCGATTGCCGGATTTATCATTCATCCTGGATTCCCGGCAAGTCATTATCTGAATCATACAGTTCCTGTGTGATATAGGTTGTCTAGCAGATCTATTCCAGCTCAACTCTCCTGATTGATTCTGCATCTTCATGAAACAAACTATTTTCTCGTCAAGCTCCTGCGAGAGCATAACGATATCGTTGTGAAGTAGGTGGCGATCCCTGCTAAGTTCCTCAAGTTTTTTACGGTATTTCTCGATTTCTTGTACCAGTTTATTGATGTAATCGTTCATTGGAATCTCCGTCATTCGCACGTCCTCCTAATCCACGCAGGACTCGCCTTTTGCCAGTTCGCTATAGTCGTGATTCGTGAAATTAAAGCCATGAAGCAACTTGCTTGGTAACGGACCTAGTGATGCTGTCCGAGCATAATTTCATAATATTAGCGCATCGAGATGAGTTGAAATAGCTAATACTGCCGGAGCTGGACAACAAGGAAATAGATGTGTCGGCCAGCCAGTTCGGCAACTAGCTTGAACAGAAAACGGAGATAAAACTGATGATTGTTTTGAGTGATGAGACAGTTTATGTCGTCTGGATGATCATAAGCAATCTAGATAATTATTCCACGGAGCTTCCATCCCTTTGCCTCAGAGGAGGATCGGTCTTTCAGGCTAACTGATCGAGTTTTTGTTGTTTCTTTAATAAGAAAATCATGTCATCTTTGATTTGAGACAATTTTTTTTCAATTTGATTGCGATTATCCTGAAACATATCGATTTCATAGTCAGTAAAGTCTCTTTGTTGATCAGAAAACAACACGGTGAACCCGATCATCTTATCCTGATATCCTAATGGAGTGCAGCAATATGATTTAAATCCGTCTTCCAACATTGCTTTCTTATGATTTAATGTAACGAGGTCTTCACTGCGATAAATATCATCTACAATTAATACGTTTCTGATGTATGTCGGTACTTCCGATCCACCTAGAATATCTAGTTTCACATCAAGTCCATGAGAATATTCTTTATAACTTCCCGGCATACTCGGTCCAGCACCAAGCCATAATCTTTTTTCATTTTCTTCATATAAATATACAACACATAACATACCGTTTAATTTTTCTTCCATAGCCAGACAATATTGATTTAGATACATTCTAGTTTCAAGAGAAAGTTTTTCTTGCATCCCTATTAAATCTGCATGGTAGAGTTTTTCAAACAAGTTGGATAAATCAGTTTGTCCTTTATTCATTGGATGTATTTGTGCCAGTAATTTTTTTATTTCTTTGCTCAGCTTATAATGCTTCATGGATTCGATTATTTCTTCCATCTTTTTTATTTACACCTCGAATTCAAGCAATCTCAAGTTCTTGGTAACCCTTTCTTGATTTTAGAACTACTCCGTTCTTGAACAACCATTTCAAGTAGATCATGAACGATTTGAAGATCATCCTCCGTTAATGGTATGCCATCCCAATGAAGCTTGGAATTCTTGAGAATCACTTTCGCATTCATATCTTTATCTTGGGGGGGATGAGGAATATTTGTTGCACCGATTATATAGTCAACGGATGTGTCAAACAGTATGGATAGCTTATGCAACACCTCGATCGGTGGCTGCCGATGATTTAGTTCATAACAGGCATAAGTGCTTTTAGCTACACCGATTGAGTCTGCAACCTCCTGCATAGTCATCTTTCTATTCTTTCGTAGTGTTTTTAACATAGAGACTCAAAGGACCCTCCTCTGGTAAAGTTATTGGTTGTATACAAAATCCAAAATTTTATGTTCAGAATTCCGTAAATCATAAAAATTCCCATTAGCCTCTACTAAAGGATTAATAAGGTCATCTGAATGAAGCATAACGATTCGAGCTACTTGACCATCTGTCAAAATCACATGATCGCCGACCATTCTGATCATCATGTTCATTATGAAACAATGGACAACCATAGAGTCAAATAATTTATAACCACGATTATAGATTTCCTCAAACACTTGATACAAAGGTATGGGTTTCTTGTATGTTCGTTCGGAGATCATGGTATGAAACACATCAGCTACCGCTACAATCTTGCTGTAAAGTGTAATCTTCACCCCCGCAATCCTAAACGGATATCCGCTGCCATCTTCTCTTTCATGATGCTGAAGGGCAACTAGGGCTTGTTGTTCCGTCATTTCTGAAATATTCCGAATCATTTCATACCCGAAATGAGTATGAAGTTTCATCTCGGCATACTCATCGGCACTAAGGCTACTTGTTTTATTTAAGATCGAGTCAGAGATTTTGATCTTTCCAAGATCATGCAATAAACCAGCAATTGCGAGATTTTGTAGTTCTTCATCCTTTAAACCTAACCATTTACCGATTAAATATGAGATGAGGGAAACACCTATACAATGACGATAGGTATAATTATCCTTCTTACTTAGCTCCAATATAACATTCGATAGGTTGTTGATACATAATTGTAGGATCTTCGGAATTATTGCTTCTTGTATATCTTGATTCGAAAGCTGTTCGGATTGGTAACGAATCTTCTCGAAGATCGCTTGAACTTCTATAACCGCTTCTTTTGTTAGGATTTCCGTAACATATTGGAGATCTTCTTTCCATAAATCGATACCGTGCTGATGCAAGAGATTAATATGGTGATGGTCCAAAATACAGTTCTGTGAAAGAAGCAAGCTGCCTTGCCTCGAATAGATGTTTCTTTTTAACCTTCTCCCGATGAACTGATCAATATGAATCACCCGCCTTCCAATTATGTCGTTTAAAGCTGTTGCGGTCAAACGTTTTACCCTCAATTGGCTCAAAGATGTCCATACTATATCGATCAACGGTGACCCGTCCTTCAAACATTTTCCTAATTATAATCTTATTCCCTGCCTTAAGACTGGTTGCAACGCCAGTAATCCCACCTACATACATGGCAGATATGGTATCACCTGCTTCAAGTTTTGAGCCTCGACATACAGCGTTGTCCAACAGGAAAATGATATTCCCTGCTGAATAGAGATCACATTGAATAACTCCTTCTTTTCGAATCAGGATATCTCCATTGGACTTTAATGTTGAGTTCTGTCCTTGGTTAACATTAATCTGCACATGGGATTCCTGACTTAAGGCAACTCTCATGAATGCTTCTTTTAAAATCCGAACAAAATCTTCCATACGAGGAGCTGTCATAACTTCAACAATTTTTGGGGGCTGTAAGAATAACTCCAAGTAATATTTTAATTGCTGTAGATTATCTATATTATAAGTCTGTAAACGTGAAACAACTTCAAGCAGTTCCTTTACGAGATCCCGTACTTGCTGGAATTTACTCTCTGTAATTAACAACAACACTTGTCCGTACCGCACCTGCTTGTTTTTTTTACTGATTTCATATATCAATATCCTTACGTTTTCCATCATTATTTCTAGAATTTCCATCAACTGTTTAGAGCTATTATAGAGCCTGTTGTAGAACATACCAAAATAACCGGAATATAAATGACTTCCAATGAAGCTCCCCTTCACTGCAATACTGCCGGTAGCTGTTAATGTCGAGTTGAAAACACTGCCAGACACATAAATGTTACCGAGGGATTCAATAATCATGTTATCCATAACATCGCCATGAACGATCACATCACCAGCAAACACGATATTACCTGTTTGTAAATCAACATTACCGGGTACTATATAAGCGGTGTTGATATCAAAATATTTAATATGATTACCTGTGACTCGAGGTCTCCCCTCTTTCCGAGCGATGACGATGAAATCTGATGTGATTTCTACATTATCCTTACCAGTAATGCGAATCTCCTTGACTGGATCGGGAAGCAGCACATTGCCAAATACATCATACCCTGTCAGTCCTTCAACTGCCGGTGTCTTCTTAGCAATGACATCACCGCTCTTAACAGAGGGAATGTTCATATGATTTTTATAATCCATTACTCCTCGTACCTCGTTAAAGATGTTTTCAATATTTTCAGAGAAGAACAGTTCCAGTAGTGCATCCTCACCTTGAACGGGTGCCTTACCTCTTCCGATTATTATTGGTTTAAAAGAAGGTTGCAGGATTTCGGCCTGAATCGCTGCTACATCAAGATTCATTTTAATGTTCATATTTTCAACTATCGTAAGAATATCCTGTAGGTTTACAATTTCTAAAATAATATTTAAATCTTCCTCTGCAGTGAGTGTTACATTCAATGAGGGAGTCTTCTGTTCTAACAACCACGCACACCTCTGTATGCGATTTATGGTCAAATAGGCTTCTAATTTATCTTCTGAGACCGATACCTCAAATAGAGAATTCTCTTCAATCTTCCACTCTACCACACTCTCAGAAGAAACCTTCGTTTCCTTTCTAATCTCTTGGCCATCCACCAACAGCTTAACAGGCGAGTTTGCTTTAATAGTCGGGAATTGGCCACCATTGGTTGGGTTCCCTACGATGATCTTCCCATGTTCCACCTTAATATACCCATCTGAGACCTCATAATCAGTGTTCATACTATGAGAAACTGATCGGGACGCTCCTGTCCCTTCCATTTCCTGAGAACGAGAAACTTGGTCTAGTTTTTTTAATAGCTTTAATATCTCCTGTTTATCGATAGAATCTGACATAGGGTAACACCTCCCTTGCAATATTGACATATGTTTAATGAGTGTAATTTAGCGATCAGCTATTTGAAGTGTTAGAGGATTGTGCATTATGTATTGAAATTTTTAGCTTTATTATATTTGCGAATCGCAAACATTTCAATAATTCTACACAATTTGACATAAAAATCTTTTTGGAACAAAAGGCGAGTATGAGCTTTGTGTTTGTTCTGATTGTTTCGACTACATACCCTAGACGTTAACCTTCACTTAAATCATCGCAAAGCGAACCTGACGGACAATCCCGAATTCGCACAGTTCCTAGGGATGCAACTAACTCTCGTCATCAGTATGTTGATGATTGCAGCCGCAACAATAACGTTCAGATATACTGCATCTCTTCCTACCGTCCATTTGCGGAGCCTGCTTTGTGTTTCGGATCAGAATCCCTTCCGAGGGCAAATGGAACCTCTGTTGACAAGCGGCCTTCTGGTTTACATAGCTGCTGGTATTGTTATCGCTGGCAGTGATCGGCCGGGAAGCCTTGATGTATGAAGCTTCGCGGCAGAACGCTTTAGGGATGGCGTTAATCTGTCCGATTCTAGTTACTTTCTTGACCTTCATCGTGTCAGGCGCCACTCAAAACATATTGATTAGCCTTTTTATCACCGTGTCGGATCTGGGTGTTGTCCATGGAAATATTGTAATGGGGAATATCGCGGTTATGACGTCTTGTTCGTTCATGTTTATGCTTTGAGCATAGCCGCGAGAATATTAAGAACACCAGATCATTTTTTATCCATTACCGGCTTCCGCTGAGCGAATTTGTCAGCGGCTCCATAAATATCTTGTAATGTACCTCGACCTTCATTTGCGGCCATTCTTTTTGCCAATCCTTTCTTTCGATCCGACTCTGAAAAGCCCCTGAAGCATATGATCCCATGTTTAAAGGATCCACTTTCAGCTCCTGCATTTTTTTGAAACCGATGTTCCGGTTAAGCTCGTCTAACTGGGCAGGGTCCAGTAAATCTTTTTTTCCGTGGTACTCCTCGATTCGGCATCGGATTTCCGTGTTAATTGTTACTCTCGTCTGTTTGCGGTCCACCTTCCAGTCGGACTTGGCGTGGACATCGCTGACGTTGACCGACAATTCTGGCAGAGAAAGATCCTGAAGGCGATGATTTTTGTACTGAAGCTGGAACATTTGTTCTTCGGTTCGGCTCAATACGGAAACCAGTTTATCTGTACGGAATAGACCGGTTCCCTCATAGGTTAAGTTATTCTGATCCGCCTGAAATACGGGCAGAACCGGATCCGAAAGCGGTGAATAGAAATTTTTCATAAATTGATGCAGATTGACGACGGTCATTTCCCCAGGGCTTCTGCTTTCATAATGCTTGAAGTTGCGATATATATAATAATCGATAAGCGGATCCTTCTTAATCTTCTTTTGCAAGTACCCCTGTAAATCTCCCCGATATACGGCCAAATAAAGGCGCATGGACAATTTGGGATCCGCTAGTATGGTGTCGATAATGGGCTGCATCCCTTGCCTTGCAAACTCCTCGCTGATGAACAGGACCCGTTTCTGGCCGGTCTTCAGCTCCCGATGATAGCTTCGGTTAAATTCTTTTTTACCCTCCTTTAGAAGATCGGTATGAAGTGTTATCATCTTTTTCTCTTCTTTGCCTAGAGGAGGCACCAGAAGGCTTATTTCCAGCATGCCGTCCTGACCCTGATCGATGGTCCAGAGAATGATAGGTGCGATTTCTTCAATAATATTGTAATCCCGGCTTGAGCATCCTGGAGTTGCAAATAGAATACCCGCCATAGCCCATAATGTGGCTTTCGTTCTCCAACTCATGTTAGGCACGCCCCTTTATTCTTACAGCGGCTACCATAAAGACGGGTACCGCCAAGAAGGATACCGCAGCGAAACAGGCCTGAAGCACCGGCCAGAAATGTCCCTGTGTACCGGATTTCCAGAACCAGTGGTAGACGATGAGCATGCATAGAAACAGTACCATGAAACTCGCAATGAAGCCGGATCTGCTGGCTGGTTTCTTGGCTTTCCCCGCAATGATCCGGAGAGAACCGTAGAACAGCAGAATGAGCATAGCAATGGCAAACACATAGTGGAAAAAATGGATACAAATCATCATGATATCCAGACGTTCGAAGATCGGCAATTGCAAATAGCGAACCATGTTGATGACCGGGTAGCTGCTTTTTCTCAAATATTCCTGCCCAAAATACAACGTCGACGCGATAAACAGTGCCAGATATTCCACAATCGTCAATGCGTTCCCGATCGCCATCGGCTTAAGCAGCTTGTCCCGGGGGCTGAACCAGGCACCGATGCATATGAGGTATTCAGGTCCAGACAGCGATGCCCAGATCAGCAGCATGCCCTTCCAAATCCCTTCGTCTCGTTCTATCGGAATGATCGGGTACAGATCATGTATCGAGGCGATAGGAGGCAAGAAGAAAGGAATGTACAGCACTATCAACCAGAACGAGCATAAATAGGCAATGAAGATGAAACGAATCGTCTTCTCCATGCCTTTCACGGCCAGATAGCAGCCAACAGCAAATAGGCAAGCAAGCAGCCATTCCCTCTGGAAGGACGGCAGCACGAATTGATGTATGATTTCGGTATAGCCAAGCGTAGTCACCGTAATCTTGACAAAGATGAACAGCATTCCGATGAAGGAGAACAAACGAACCTTCCTTTCGCCGAAAAGCTCGACGAAGCCGATATAGCCTTTGCTGGCATAGGGCGAAGCGAACCATTTGGCAAGCAGCAGCAGATTAATGTTGGATATAATGCCAACAATGATGATGGCCCAGACCATATAGGGATGAACTAGATACTGGGGCATAAGCAGCACAAAGTACAGCATTTGAAGGCGATTCACGATAAGAAAGATATACTTGCCGCCAAACGTGGAATCTCTCTGGAACAACGATATTTCTGACACGCGATCATCTCCTTCGGCTGTATCTCCACTTTTTCAGGGGGCTCGAAAATATTGGCCGGCTTCTTAATGATGGCATGGGAGCCCGGATGAATAGATCCTTCCAATCTCTCCAGAAAAAAGGGGCGACCGGTGCAAAATATGGCTGTCTGAGGGAAGATAGCCCATTCAGGTGGATGAGCAGCAGAATAATACCCAGCACGACACCCAGAAGTCCGAGGTAAGAGGCTAGAATGAGCAAAGCGAAATGAACAATCGTATTGGCTTTCGTGATCATATAGTTAGGCACCAGGAATGAAGCGATGGCCGAGATTCCGACAAGCACGATCAGCACCTTGCTGGCAAAGCCTGCTTCGACTGCTGCTTGACCAATCACGATCCCCCCGATGACCCCCAGCGTTTGGCCCGACTTGGCGGGCATCCGTAGGCTGGCTTCTTTTATGATTTCCAGCGTAATCAGCATGCAGCAGGCTTCCCAGAAAGGCGTAAATGGAAGCTTGCTCCTGGAATCAAGAAGCACGAACAGGATCTGCAGCGGAACCATTTGATAATGGTGGGTCGTTAATGCCACATATAGCGGAATTAATGTGATGGAAAGAATGAAGCTTAGATAGCGGACTAGCCGAAGGAAGCTGGCCACGATCCAGCGGTTAATATAATCCTCGGGAGAATGGAACAAATGGAAGAACGTCATGGGAGCGATCAGAACAAAGGGCGTGCCTCCCACCATTATGACAAGCTTACCCGTACCGAGGTAGTATGCTGAAGCATCCGGTCGGTCGGTCTGCATAAATTGCGGAAAAACGCTGTGGACATGGTCTTCCATAAAAAAACCGAGATGGGACGCTTCCAGAATCATATCATAATCAATAGCCTCGATTTTCTCTCTGGCTACGGCGACATGCTTCGGATTGGTGATGCCTTCCATATACATGATCACGATCGTGGTTTTGCTGAGGGAACCAACTGAGTATTGTTCAGTTTTCAGATCAGGCGTCGGTAGCCGCCTGCGAATGAGCGTGATGTTTTCATCGATTTTTTCGCTGAAGCTGTCTTTAGGCCCTAAAATAATGGTTTCCGTATCGGAAGACTCGATGCTGCGACCCAAGGAACTCGGCAGAGACACCGCCCACCACCGGTTAATTCTGTCGTCGTGCACCAGCACCGAGCCCTGCATAAGAAGCAGCTTCGCTTTCTGCTGACTGGTAACTTCCGAAATACTGGACGCTGTGATACATTCGCAAACTGTATTATCGGTAAGGACACTAAGCGGCCCGATGACAGATTCATTCAGGCGCTCTAGATCGATTAAAGTTCTTATATGAGCATTTTGCATAATTCGAAAATTGACGTAAAGACAACAGGATCCAATAAGGATCAAGCTTATATGGTGGCTCCATTCTAAAAATGGACAGACCTGCAGAATTTTGCCGTTTCTATTTTTTAAACTGCTATTTTGTTCTTTTTACCT
>NZ_JBNDYG010000091.1:0-10645 GCF_049893405.1 Paenibacillus sp. Dod16 | reverse complement strand
AAGACGAAGGCTGCCTTTATCAACCATAGATTCGGGTATCTGTACAAAACAGGTGATTATGGTGTAATGCGTGCGGAAGGATATGTAGACTTCCTTGGAAGAAAAGATAGTCAGGTAAAGATACGTGGACATCGTGTCGAGCTAGGAGAAATAGAACACTGTATCAATCATTTGCCAAATATTCACCAGTCCGTAGTCGCTGATTATAGTGATTCCCATGGAGAGAAGCAGCTGTGCGGGTATATTGTTGCCGATGAGACAGTAGAATTGGCAGAAATAAAAAGCGAGTTAACCAAATATCTACCTGATTATATGGTCCCAGCACAATTCATACAGGTAGATGAGATTCCACTATCTGCAAATGGTAAAGTAGATCGTAAATTATTGCCGGATCCAGAAAAGCATATGGAAAAAAGTAAGATGATAAGGGGTTATGAGGCACCAGAGACCCAGACGGAGAAATTGGTAGTCGAGGCATTTGAATATGTGCTTGGTATGGAAAGAGTAAGCGTAAATGACAATTTCTTTGATTTGGGTGGATACTCGCTTAATGTAATCCGGCTGTGTAATGAATTAGAGAAGAGTACAGGGGTAAGGCTGCAACTTCGAGAAATTTTTGATTTAGTTACACCGAAGAATATTGCAGAAACAATTAAAAACTCAAAGGTAAATACGTATGAAGAAATACCAGAAATAGCAGAAGCAGAAAGCTATTCTATAAGTTCAGCTCAAAAGAGACTTTATCTTCTAGACCAACTAACAGGTCCTGGTACAACTTATAATATTCCTTTAGTCATCAAGCTTAAAGTTAAACCAGACAATGAGCGACTTCAGAGAGCATTGGATCAATTAGTAGAGCAAGAGGAAATTTTGAGGACAAGTTTCCATATAGTTAATGGTGAGCCAATTCAAAAAATTTCTTCAGATGCAAGAATTGTGCTGGAGCACAGTGAAGTAAATACAGCAGATTCACAATATATCCAAGCTGAATATAATACTTTCGTCCAACCATTTGACCTGTCAAAATCACCACTAATGCGTGCAAAAATACTGGATACTCCAAATGATTCATACTTATTTTTGGATATTCACCATATTTTATGTGACGCAGAAAGCATGCCGATTATGCTCTACAAAATACAAGAGTTATATGAAGGAAGAGAACTGTTAACACCACGAGTACAGTATAAAGACTTTTGTGTTTGGCAAAATGCTAGAGATATAACAGAACAGGCAGCGTACTGGAAGAAAGAATTTTCTGGTGATATACCAGTCCTGGATTTAATCATGGATTATCCACGCCCTCATAAACAAAGCTTTAGAGGTGCTAATTTCCGAACACAGGTAGAAGAAAACACGAGTATTCAAGTAAAAGAGTTAGCGAAGAAGTATGGTGCAACTGAGTTTATGGTTTTGTTATCCATCTTTTTCTCCATGTTAGGAAAATACAGTCGACAGGAAGAGATTATAGTAGGAACTCCAATATCGGGACGAAGCCATACGGATACCCAAAATATGTTGGGCATGTTTGTAAACACTCTGGCAATCAAAGGGAATGTCTCCTCCGATGATTCATTTGAGGATGTATTATTAGGTATAAAAGAGAAATGTTTACAGGCATACGATAACAAGGATTATCAGTTCGAAGATTTGGTTGAAGCCGTGGGAGTAAAGAGAGATTACTCAAGAAACCCAGTATTCGATGTGATGTTTGTATTGCAGGACGATGAGAAAGAGAATTATTCGGATCGAATTCAATTTGGAACGAGGGAATCCGTTGAAGGGAGTATTTCTAAATTTGATCTTACCTTAACCATGATAAGTGATTCAGAAGGCTATAAGATTGATTTTGAATATTCTACAGACTTATTCAAACCAGAAACGATCGAGTACATGGCACAACACTTCTTAACACTAATTGAACGAGTTTTAATGTCTCCGGAAAAGAAGCTGCAGGATATTGCCATGGTAGATATGAACGAAGAAGCAAAAATATTGGATGAGTTCAATATGACGGATGCAGAATACCCTCATAATAAGACGATTGTGCAGTTACTTGAAGAGCAGGCTGCCAGAATACCTAATAGTACAGCAATTACATTTAATGGACAACAGCTGACCTATGCACAATTAAATGAACGGGCGAATGCTCTGGCAAGAAAACTTCGAAAGGACTATAACATTCAACCAAACGATTTTGTGGTTATCTCAACAGAAAAAAGTTTGGAGATGGTGGTGGGCATATACGCTATTTTAAAGGCTGGAGCAGCTTATGTACCCGTTGATCCATCTTATCCAGAGGAAAGAATTAATTATATCATTAATGACTGTAAGCCAAGGGTAGTATTATGCGGCACAAAAGAACCTGAAGCTGACATTCCTATCATGAATCTTCATGATGAGGCAAATTATAAAATGGAATGCAGTAACCTTGTCCATGTAAATCAATCAAGTGATTTGATGTATGTTATTTATACCTCTGGTACGACTGGCAGGCCAAAGGGTGTTATGGTTCAGCATGTAAATGTAGTGCGATTACTTAAGAATGACAAGTTTAAGCTTGATTTATATGAAAATGATATTTGGGTTCAATTTCATTCTTATTGTTTTGATGTTTCGGTTTGGGAAATATTCGGAAGCCTATTGAATGGAGCAAAGCTTGTAATTCCTTCTGAAGATACGGTAAAAGATGGACATGCATTTGGAGAGCTGTTGCAAAAAGAAGCGGTAACCATCTTATGCCAGGTACCTTCGCCATTTTATGCGTTGATCGATGCAACGACAGGACAAACAATAAATAGTTTACGATATGTTATTTTTGCAGGAGAGGCACTTTATCCAACGCATTTGAAGAAATGGCATGAGAACAATAGGCATTGTCGTCTGGTTAATATGTACGGGCCTACAGAAACCACGGTATACGCTACTTATCGCGATATTGATGCTGAAGCCATTGAGAGAGGAATTAGCGACATAGGAAAGCCACTTCCAACATTAAAGATTTATATCTTAAATGGAAATGAGCTTTGTGGAATTGGAGTTCCAGGTGAGTTATGTATAACGGGTGAGGGTGTATCTCAAGGATATTTAAATCGACAAGACCTGACAGACGAGAAGTTTGTACACAACCCATTTGGAGCCGGGAAGATGTATCGGACAGGTGATTTGGCACGTTGGTTACCTAACGGAAACATTGAGTATATTGGACGTATGGATGACCAAGCAAAAATTAGAGGATATCGTATTGAACCAAGAGAAGTAGAAAGCCGTTTATTGGAGCTTGAAGGGATAAGTGAAGCTGTAGTAGTAGTGCGAGAAGACAAAAAGAAAGAGAAATTTTTGTGTGCCTATATAATAGCTGAGACAGAAATAGAAGAAAGGAATGTAAAGATTAAGTTAAATAAAGTATTGCCAGATTACATGGTGCCTGCACATATTATTTCAATTGATGCGATTCCACTGACAAGTAATGGGAAACTTGACAAAGCCTCATTACCACAGCCGCAGTATAAGTCAAAGGAATATATTGCACCACGAAATGAATATGAAACTCTGATCGTACAGGCATTTGAGCACATCCTGGATATTGAAAATATCAGTGTAACTGATAATTTCTTTGATCTAGGGGGATCGTCACTGAAAGCAGTGCTCTTGTGTAATGAATTGGAGAAAGCTATAGGAGTAAGACTGTCAATTAGAGATATTTTTACTTTTGGTACGCCTGAGCAGATAGCGGAAAATATGGGGTCGATAGAGAACGAGATGTTTGTGGCAATAGAACAAGCTTCAGCAGCTGAATACTACCCTACAAGTTCAGCTCAGAAACGACTCTATCTTCTGGACGAGATGACCGGACCTAACATTAACTACAACGTATCGGATGTCTATGCCTACGAAGAACCGCTGGATAAAGAAAGATTACAGAAAGCTTTGGATAAGCTGTTACAGCAAGAAGAGATACTGCGAACTAGTTTCCATGTTGTGGACGGTGAACCCATTCAAACGATTTCTCCAGACGCAAGGGTTTTATTAGACTACAGCGAAGTGGACGCAATAGATGTACAAACAGAATACGATAAATTTATACAACCATTTAATTTATCCGAAGCACCGTTGATGCGTGTGAAATTAATGAAGACAACAACGGCTTCCTACCTATTTGTTGATATTCATCACATTATATGTGATGGAGAAAGCCTGCCGGTTATACTGCATCAGGTGAACGAATTTTATGAAAATGATGAAACTGATCATGAATAAGAGGAGAACTTATGAATAAAAATTCTAACCGAATCCAGTATAAAGATTTCAGCGTATGGCAGAATTTTTATGATATCTCAAAACAGGAAGAATATTGGGGGAGGGAATTCGCTGGTGAAATTGCCAGGGTGGATTTGAAGACGGATTTCCTCCGTCCTCAAATCCAATCTTTTAGGGGAGCCAATGTTGTAGCAAAGGTAAAAGAGCCATTAAGCTCAGGGGTTAAAAATTTAGCCCTAAAGTATGGTGCTACTGAATTTATGGTTACCCTATCTGTGTTCATTTTATTATTGAGCAAATATAGTCGCCAAAAAGATATTATTGTAGGAACAACCGTATCAGGCCGAGTTCATGCAGATACTAAAGGTATGCTGGGGATGTTTGTCAATACTCTGGTAATAAAGGGAGAAGTTTGTCCTGATGATACTTTTGAGCATTTGATTTTAGCTGTGAGGGAGAAGTGTCTGCAAGCATATGATAACCAAGAATACCAATTCGAAGATTTAGTTGAAGCCGTAGAGAAGAAAAGAGATCTCTCAAGAAATCCGATATTTGATTTTATGTTCGGATTAAAAGAAAAGAAAAAACCGTCGGAAATGCAAGGCCTATTGGGCGGGAAAAGTGCATTTATTAAAAGAAATGTTTCAAAGTTTGACTTATCCGTTCTGGTTGAATGTGTGTCAGAAGGGTATGAAATTGATTTTGAGTATTGCATAGATTTATTCAAACAAGAAACGATTGAATATATGGCAAGGCATTATGTAACGCTGCTTGAGGAAGCAGTAACACATCCAGAAAAAAAGCTTAAAGATTTGCATATGCTTGATATCAGGGAACAAGAGAAGATATTGGTTGATTTCAATGCAACGAATGTAGAATACGCTCGAGAACAAACAGTTGTCAGCTTATTTGAGAATCAGGTAGAGAAAACAGCAGAACATATTGCACTTAAATTTGATGATAAACAGATGACATATGCCGAGCTGAATGAGAGAGCAAATCAGTTGGCGCGTACTCTTCGGGATTTAGGAGTGGTTCCAAACGATTTGGTGGCTCTAGTTACAGAGCGTAGCATGGAAATGATTGTAGGAATATTAGCAATCATCAAGGCAGGGGGAGCTTATGTACCCATCAATCCGGACTATCCAGATAATAGAATTCGCTATATGCTGGAGGACAGTAGTCCAAAGATTGTATTGACGTATAAGAATAAGTTGCCAGGGAAGGTAGAGATTCCGGTATTGGATTTAGAAGATGAGAATCATTATGCTAATGAAACGGACAATCTTCTGCATGTTAACAGAGCTAATGATTTAGTGTATTGTATCTACACTTCGGGTACAACTGGAAACCCTAAGGGAGTTTTAATTGAACATCGAAATGTGGTCAATATGTGGGTCACCTATAAGGAAACATTTGCGCTGAACGACAAGGATACGGTGCTGCAATTTGCAAATGTATCTTTTGACCAAGCGGTTGGTGATATCTTCCCTGCACTTTGCAATGGTGCGGCATTATGTATTGTACCAAAGAATTTAACCTATGATATGGAGCAACTACAAAAATATATAGATCGAAATAATGTAACAACAGCATCATTGACACCTAAGGTAATAGAAGGGTTGTGTGTTGAAGCATTACCGACACTTCGTTTGCTGGAGTCAGGTGGAGAGGCAGGTCGTCTAGAGACTTTAAAAGAATGGGCGAAAAAAGTAGAAGTGCTAAACACATATGGTCCTACAGAATCTACTGTAAATGCAACTAGTTTTAGAGTGAACACAGACTCTACTTCCATTACCATTGGACGTCCGATTGCAAATACAAAGGTATATCTTCTAAATGAAATGGAGCTATGCGGTATTGGAATACCTGGCGAGTTGTGTATTGCAGGAGATGGTTTAGCAAGAGGTTATTTGAATCAGCCAGAATTGACTGATAAGAAGTTTATTGAAAATCCCTTCGGTGAGGGAAAACTGTACCGTACAGGAGATTTAGCACGTTGGCAGCCAGATGGAAATATAGAGTATTTAGGTCGTATAGATGAACAAGTGAAAGTCCGTGGTTACAGGATAGAGTTAGGGGAAATTGAAAGTGTATTAAGAAAACAGAGTAACATCACTGATGCTGTCGTTGTTGTAAAAGAAGTTGGAAACGATGAAATTCTCTGTGCATATCTCATTGCAGAGAAGGGTCAAGAATTAATTATACCCGAAATTAAGGAAGCGATAAGAGAAGAAGTAACGGAGTATATGATTCCTGCCTTTATGATACAGATCGATGAATTTCCACTAACCATAAATGGAAAGCTGGATAAAACTAGATTGCCAGAGCCAGATATGTTAGAAAGCTTGAAATACGTACCACCAAGTAATAAGACGGAGCAAGCAATCGTAGATGTATTTGAGGAAATTCTAGGAGTATCTCCAGTCGGAATAGAGGACAGTTTCTTTGAATTGGGTGGACATTCGTTAAAAGCAACGACAGCAATTAATGTAATAGAGAAGAAAACAGGGATTCGTTTGCCAGTCAAAGAGATATTTAGTTCACCAACTCCTGCCATGTTGGCGAAAAAGATTGAGGCCGCGGGAGAAGGCGAATATAGTCCAATACCACAAGCAGAACAGAGAGAAGTTTTTCCAGCATCCTCTACACAGAAACGATTGTTTATTCTGGATCAGATGGAAGGCAGTAGTACAGCATATAACATGGCGTCAGCGCTAGAAGTAACAGGTAATCTTGATTTGGAAAAAATACAACAAGCCATAGATCGCCTGATCGAGCGTCATGAGTCGCTGCGAACAAGTTTTGTCATGACAGAAGGAGAGACATTTCAAGTCATTGCGGACGAGGTATTCTACCCAGTGGAATATGAAGAGACCGACAGCTACAGCGAAGCAGATATGGAGCAATTTGTACGCCCGTTTGACATCGGAAGAGCCCCACTTATGCGTTTTAAAGTAGTCAAAGAAAGAAATCGGAACAAATATATTCTTCTATTTGATATGCACCATATTATTTCCGATCACAAGACGCTAAATCTATTAATCGAAGATTTCTCACGATTGTATAACGGTGAAGAGTTAGAACCACTTGAAATCCAATACAAAGATTATAGTGAATGGATGCGTGGTAGAAACCTGGAGAGTCAGCGAGACTATTGGAAAGAAGTATTTAAAGAAGAGGCACCGGTTTTGGATTTGGTGACGGACTATCCACGTCCAAAAATCCAAAGTTACAAAGGAGCMCAAGTGTCGGTTCAGCTTAGTAAAGAACAAAAAGYTGGTATTAAAAATATAAATAAACAACATGGAACGACAGATTACATGACCTTACTGGCTGTATTTATGATAGAACTGCATAAATACAGCAGGCAACAAGATATCGTGGTAGGAACACCCATCTCCGGCAGGGTGCATCAGGATACTGAGACGATCGCAGGCATGTTTGTAAATACGCTAGCCATGAGAGGATATCCAAGGGATGAGAAAACGTTCTTGGAATTTTTAAGCGAGATCAAAGAGCTGGCATTGAATGCGTATGAGAATCAAGAATACCCATTTGAAGAATTGGTAGAGGAAGTAGAAGTACGCCGTGATCTGTCACGCAATCCGCTGTTTGACGTGATGTTTACCATGCAGAATAACGAAGAAATCCATCTTGCGATGGGCGAAGCCCAAGTCGACATGTTGGGCATTCCTTTCATTGATGCCAAATTCGATTTGGATTTACAAGCTACAGCGTATGAAGACGGGTACGCTTTAGATCTGGTCTATTGCAGTGATTTATTTACCCAGACTTCAGCACAGGTCATGCTGGAACATTTTAAGGTATTGCTGGATAGGGTGATTGCTAACCCTGAAATGAAATTGTCTGAACTAAACATGGTCAGTGAGGTAGAACAACACAGAATACTAACGGTTTTCAATGATACCCATACAGAGTATGCACAGCATCATACGGTAGTGGAACGATTCGAGAAACATGCGGAACAGACACCTGAGAAGACGGTAATCGAATACGAAACGGGAGTACTTCGTTATGGAGAAGTCAACCGAAAGGCAAATGCATTGGCATGGGAACTGATTTCGTTAGGTGTTCAGCCCAATGATCGAGTGGCCATCATGACTACCCTGGAAGCGGAAACGATCATTGGCATTTTGGGCGTGCTAAAGAGTGGAGCCGCCTATGTCCCGATTGATCCAGCAACTCCGAAGGAACGAATCGATCATATTCTGAACGATGCAGCACCCAAGGTCATCTTAACAAGAGAGAAGAAGCTGGAAACGGAAGTCCCATTCATCTCTATGAATCTTGATGATCTGGGCGAGAAGGAGACAAATCCAGCGTGTGCTGTTGAAAAGGGCGACATCGCCTATGTGATTTACACATCAGGAACGACAGGGAAGCCCAAAGGCGTGGCTGTGACACGAGGCAATTTGGATCATTACTTGTCGTATGCAGATCAAGAGTACCAGAAAGAAGCTTGTACGACGGTATTAATGACAAGCTTAAGTTTCGACCTCTCCGTAACTTCCTTGTATTTACCGCTGATTAGTGGTGGATCTCTTCTATTAAAGGGAGGAGACGCGGAGGAAAGGCTGCGTGCAGCATTCAAAGATGACAGGGTAACCTTCCTTAAACTTACCCCTTCCCATTTAAAAATGCTGGAAACCTATGCAGACGGCGTAGATGTACCGAATTT
This sequence comes from Paenibacillus sp. Dod16, assembly GCF_049893405.1. Taxonomy (NCBI): domain Bacteria; kingdom Bacillati; phylum Bacillota; class Bacilli; order Caryophanales; family Paenibacillaceae; genus Paenibacillus; species Paenibacillus sp. Dod16. The sequence continues at coordinate 1,683 of NZ_JBNDYG010000091.1, read as the reverse complement.
AGAAGCGCTGATTGTCGGTGGAGAAGAGTTCACCACAGATACGGCGTGGAAAACGCAGAAGCTGTTAGGAGACAGCGTCAAGATTCATAACGAATATGGCCCTACAGAGACTACCGTAGGATGCTGTGACTATATCTATTCCAGCGAAAAAGATAAGGGTTTAAGTGTAGGAATCGGGCGTCCCATTGCCAATATGCAGCTCTATATACTGAATGAGATGGAGTTATGTGGTATAGGCATTCCTGGTGAGCTATGCATCGCGGGAGACGGGGTTGCTAAAGGCTATTTAAACCAGCCTGAATTAACAGCGCAGAAGTTTATCGACAATCCCTATGGAGGAGGGAAGTTATACCGCTCTGGAGATTTGGCGAGATGGCTGCCTAACGGGGAGATCGAATACCTGGGAAGAATAGATGAACAGGTTAAAATCCGAGGATATCGGATCGAGTTGTCCGAAATCGAGAGCGTTCTAAGGAATCAGCCGGGTATATCTGATGTAGCGGTTGTTGCATTGGAAGTAGGCGGTGATAAAAGTATATGTGCCTACCTGATCCCGACAAATCAAGAGCAGAACCTGGATATGTCTGAAATTAAAAATGATTTGAGAGAAAAACTACCCGAGTATATGTTGCCTAGCTTTATGATGCAGATCGATGCATTGCCACTAACTCCAAATGGTAAGCTGGATGCAAAGGCCCTGCCAGAACCCCATGCATTAGAGGGACAGGAATATGTGCCACCAAGAACTAAAACAGAGAAAGTCATTACGGACGTATTTGAAGAAATCTTAGGCATATCTCCAATTGGAATAGAAGACAGTTTCTTTGAACTGGGTGGACATTCGTTAAAAGCGACGACAGCAATTAATGCCATAGAGAAAAAGACAGGGATTCGTTTGCCAGTCAAAGAGATATTTAGTTCACCAACTCCTGCCATGTTGGCGAGAAAGATTGAGGCCGCGGGAGAAGGCGAATACAGTCCAATCCCACAGGCAGAACAGAGAGAAGCTTATCCAGCATCCTCTACACAGAAACGATTGTTTATTCTCGATCAGATGGAAGGCAGTAGTACAGCATATAACATGGCGTCAGCGCTAGAAGTAACAGGTAATCTTGATTTGGAAAAAATACAACAAGCAATAGATCGCCTGATCGAGCGTCATGAGTCGCTGCGAACAAGTTTTGTCATGACAGAAGGAGAAACCCTTCAAGTCATTGCAGACAACGTATTCTACACAGTGGAATATGAAGAAACCGATAGCTACAGCGAAGCAGATATGGAGCAATTCGTACGCCCGTTTGACATTGGCAAAGCACCACTTATGCGTTTTAAAGTAGTCAAAGAAAGAAATCGGAACAAATATATTCTACTATTTGATATGCACCATATTATTTCCGATCATCAGACGCTAAATCTATTAATCGAAGATTTCTCACGATTGTATAACGGTGAAAGATTACAACCACTTGAACTCCAATACAAAGATTATAGTGAGTGGATGCGTGGCAGAAATCTGGAGAGTCAGAGGGACTATTGGAAAGAAGTCTTTAAAGAAGAGGCACCGGTTCTGGATTTGGTGACGGACTATCCACGTCCAAAAATCCAAAGTTACAAAGGAGCAATCCAAAGTTACAAAGGAGCCCAAGTGTCGGTTCAGCTTAGTAAAGAACAAAAAGTTGGCAT
>NZ_JBNDYG010000090.1:0-11444 GCF_049893405.1 Paenibacillus sp. Dod16 | reverse complement strand
TACATATATCGATTATTACAATCACAAGCGAATTAAAGCAAAACTAAAAGGCATGAGTCCGGTACAGTACCGAACTCATGCCCAACAAATTGCCTAATAAAATAATATGTCTAACTTTATGGGGTCAGTTCACATAGGTTGTGGTTTTTGCTGTAGAATAGCTGATAAGTGTGAATAATAAATTTCACTGCCTTGTAGATGTTTTTATTTATGGATAGTGGAATATACGGTTTCAAGATAAGCAATTGAATTGCGTTCGGCTTCTTCTTTTCGTATCCAACCATCAGAAGCCTGGCGTAAACGTTGATATAGCTTGATAGTGGCCTTTAACGCACGGTAACAACTTTCGTAGCTGTGGAGTGGAATCGTGTCCCGAAGCTCAGCCATCTCCATTTCAGCAAATTGCTCTAGCCGTCGGACTCCCGCGGGAAGATGGCCGTTACGCATGAGTATCAACGGTCCTAATACTGCATTGCGAATAAACGTAATATGTTGGATGAGCTCGAACAACTCGCCTCTTCCTAATTTCGTCGCACCGTAATGCACCCAAACCCAGAACCGATCCTCCATCCATTGCATAGAGGGCGATGGATAGGCAGGGGATGTCTCTGCAAGGATCGTTCTGATCTCCTCGTCTCTCTCCCAAAGCACAATCGGATTCTCTGTTCGTATCCTAAGCTCTGATTTCGAAATGAACTTTAGATCCACGTGAAGCAACGGTGGGCCGTATAGGCAAATAACCAGACGTGGTTCGCCGACATGCTCACCTGTGAATGCCGACAGTAATTGTCCGAGCTCTTCTGCGAGCTGAATGCGTTGCTCCATAATTTCATTGCGATACGCGTTATCGTACACGATGATTAAATCTAGATCGCTATACTCGTCCATGGCTCCGTGGATCATGGAGCCGCCTGCAAGGAGGCCCGTAAGTCGATTATCTCGACTGATTTTCTTTTTTGCCTGCTTAATGAAGCGTTCGTGAACGGGTAACATCATGTATGCACTCCTTAAAGATAGGACCCATTTATAAATGGGTATTACGCCAATATATCATTGTGGTTAATTCGTTGTCAAACGGGTGATACTCAGGTGACACCACAACCCTGACTACACCGTAGAAGCTTATCTTCGGACAGGGGTTCGACTCCCCTCGGTTCCATCATAATGAACACCATCCGCATGAGGATGGTGTTTTTGTTTTATATTAATACTATAGGGTAGAACATGTCGTACAGATGGAGTGAAATCGATGAATCATAGTCATGATGGAGAGGAACCATTGATAACGGTACTCAATATGGATGGTCAACAACTAACACCATGTTTACCCCATCGGGCTTGGCGGGAAGTTGAGCGATCGCGAGCTGTCTGGATTGATGAGCAGACGATCCAATTGCTTTATAATCCATTCTTATTTCGGGACTATCGAAAAGCTGCACTGAAACGAGATCATCACACTTGTTTGTGGTGCGGACGACACGCTACGACAGTGGACCATATTATCCCCTCAAGCAAAGGCGGCTCGGATCTTCCGCAAAACCTGATCGCTTCATGCAGCGAATGCAATACGAAACGAGGAAACCGTTCTGCATTGTCCTATCTCAAAGAAAACGCACACTCTGTTCCAAATCTTATGAAGCTTTGCTGGCGTATCTTTCTAGCTAAATACAGACATCGACAAATGAAAAAAGGGACACTTGAGTAAAGGCTTGATTTATGATTCGGGAATCGTGGTGCAGTGAGCTTCAATGATCGCAGCCGATTGTTGACGATCGAATTGATGGTTAACCATATCCGCTGTAAAATTTTCGACTTTCTTGCATCCATCTTGTAGTGCAGGCCATAAAAGCGTGATCGTCATCGTCAAAGTATCCATGAAGTCCGAACTTATTCCTTCAGGTAAGGCCTGTGGCTGGGCTAACCTCAATACTGACAGTGTTGCCTTGATCCAGTCCAATTTGCTTCAAAACATCAGTCATGGTTATACCGAGGCTGTTGCCGAATTTGGTCACTTTCCGTTCCATCTGAATCATCCTGTTCATTACATGCTCAAACATCGAGAAAACGTCAGAAATAGAAGCGATTAAATAATGAGGGTCTTCAGAGTCTTCGTAAATAAATTTATATTCACAGAGGGAAAGATAATATAAGTTTGCAAAGCAAGACACCTCACTCAAAGAGTGTCAAATGCACGTTATCCTGAAGAAGGACCTACAGGTCCTTCTTTTTTTGCTTTCTTTTTTTCTGACATTTGTCATAACCGGCTTGTGACAACCCACACTAATTGGTTTTCGCGCTTTCTCAATATAATGAGGACATCAAGGAACGAAAGAAGAAATTAGCGGAGGTTAGTACAAAATGACAAAGGCGATTGAATGTATAAATCTAGTGAAGAAATTCGGCGACTACTGTGCCGTTGATCATATGAATCTATCATTTGAGAAAGGTCAAATAACAGCATTGCTTGGACCGAATGGGGCAGGTAAGACAACAACCATTTCCATGATCCTCGGAATGATCAAGCCAACATCAGGAGAAGTCAGGGTCTTGGGGATGCCGTCTGGAGCAAAAGAATTGCGGCAACGCGTTGGAGCTCTTTTGCAGGATGTTAAAGCAGCAGATGGACTTACGGTGAAAGAAGTGCTTCAATTGTTCCGCAGTTATTATCGTAATCCGATGTCGCTCGAGCGATTGTTAGACATTTCGGGTCTCCACGCGGATCAGAAACGACGCGCATCCTCGCTGTCTGGAGGACAACGCCGTAGATTAGCCTTCGCTCAGAGTTTGGCGGGAAATCCAGAGCTTCTCCTGCTGGATGAACCAACCGTCGGAATGGATATCGAGGCTCGTGGCCGCTTTTGGGACACCATCCAAGCACTGGCAAGTGACGGACGTACGGTGCTCTTAACTACACATCATTTAGATGAAGCTGATGCTGTCGCAGATCACATCGCAGTCATCGCTGGTGGACAGGTTGTTGCGGAAGGGACTCCGGAACGTTTAAAGGCTCAAACCGCGCTTAGAACCGTTTCATTTCGAGCGGCGAACGCGCCAGCCCAGCAGGAATGGCTCACATTACCTGGCGTTGAAAAGGCAGAATGCAACGGTGAGCGAATTCGTCTGTACGCCCAAGAGACCGATGTATTGTTATTTACACTGATGCAGTCTGAATGGGGAATATCGGATATTGATATACAATCCGCCAGCTTAGAAGATACATTCCGAAGTCTTACAGGCTCAAATAAACAAACAATTATACGATAATAAACATTTTTAGGAGGAAAATAGCCATGTTCCATATGTTTGTTGCCCAGACGAAAGCAGAAAGTATACGAATTATCCGCAGTCCATTCTTCTTACTCTTCTCCATTGCGATGCCGCTTGCTTTCTACTTTTTATTTGCAAGTATGAATGGGGTAGATCAATCGATCCAATCGACAACTTGGGGTGTCTTTTCCTTGATGTCGATGACTGCATTCAGTTTGATCGGTACAGCCGTATCTCAATTCGGTATCCGTTTATCGTTCGAGCATCAAGACGGGTGGGTACGCTTGTTGAAGTTGACTCCACTATCTCCTGCAGTCTGGATTGGCAGCAAAATTGTATCGCAAATGGCTGTTCACTCAATCGTCATTGTTGTTATATTTTTATCGGCTGGCCTTGTTCATGATATACAATTGACAGCCGGGCAATGGATTTTATGCGGACTATGGTTATGGATCGGGAGCATATCTTTTCTGGCGCTTGGTGCCTTGTTAGGAACGCTTAAAAATGCGAATACCTCCGTTGCCATCGGAAATGTATTACAGATGGGACTCGCAATTGTAGGGGGGCTTTGGATGCCGCTTAGTACTTTGCCAAGTTGGATGGGCTCGGTCGGGGAATGGCTTCCATCTCACCGTTACGCCAATGGGGCATGGAATATGATCGCTGGACAAAATCCAGCAAGTATCGATTTCATAATTTTGACAGGATGCGGTCTCCTCTTTATGCTACTATCAATCTATATATATAATCGACGGGATGCGGTCTAATTGAATAGAGAAAAGTGGCGTCTCTTTCCAAAATCGGAAGGAGTCGCTCCTTATATTTTGTTAACAAATTTAATGATACCCTTGTACTTTTTACTCTATGAGCCATCAAGTATACAGTGGCTTGGCTTTGTTCTGTTAGGCCTATTCGTTCTATTGTTTCGACAATCCTACTTTAATTTAAAGTGGGCAACGCCAATATTGATGGTTCAGTTGGGTATACTTTTAATTTTAGCAGCTGTATTTCACCCTATGTATACGTTTATGGGTTTTATGATCGCTGCTCCGCTGAGCAAACAAAAGCTGCCGATATTACTCTCTATAACGATCGTTTTTACGGTAGCTATGGGATTTATCGCCGTTCCTTACTTGGACCGGATGGGCAGCCTAGTATGGATAGGGCTGGTGCCTATGTTTGGCATCTGTATTCTGCCGTATATTATTCGAACTTCGACCAGGTTTCAACAGAAGGCAGCGCGGCTGCGGGCAGAAACTGCTGAACGAATGGCACAGCAGGAGGAGCGCCAGCGGATCGCACGTGAATTACATGATACATTGGGACATACGCTGTCATTAATCGCACTAAAAGGCGAGGTCGTTGAGAAATTGGTCAATCGTTCTCCCGAGAGAGCGATAGCAGAGGCTCGTGAAATACGGGAAACGGCACGCGCAGCCTTGAAACAAATGAGAGAATTGGTTACGGAGATGAAAGTTACATATCTCGCTGACGAATATAAGCATGCTGTATCGTTATGTTCAGCTGCGGGTATACCGCTTATTTTTCAATATCAATCGATTTCCGATCCCAGACCTTCTAATGTTGGGACGGAAGACGCTTTAGCGAACAATTCGCTTCCGTTAACACCCTTACAGGAGACGATTTTGGCGATGTGTTTTCGCGAGACGATTACAAATGTGGTTCGACATAGCCGGGCAACAAAGTGCAAAGTTCATCTAGACATTCAGGAAGGGGAAGTTCGTGTATCTGTACGTGATGACGGTATTGGGGCAGATCCGGAGCAACTTTATACTAGCAGTAATGGCCTCGCCGGATTGCGGCAGCGGTTGGTTATGATCGACGGACGTATGTCGCTGTCTTCGTCCCCAGGCAAGGGGACGGAAGTCACCTTACATATACCTAGGGTAATACGAAATGAAAAGGTAGGTAGCGCTTAGATGATTCGTATTGTTTTGGCAGAAGATCAAAAGTTATTAAGGGGAGCACTGGCAACGTTACTCTCGTTAGAAGATGATATTGAAGTCGTCGGTCAAGCTGAGAATGGGGAAGAAGTGATGTCCATGATTCAGGAGTATGAACCGGATGTAGCCGTTCTGGATATTGAGATGCCACTGAAAACGGGGTTAGATATTGCGGAATGGGTTCAAAAAAATAAGTCAGCTTGTCGTGTCATCATCTTGACGACATTCGCGCGTCCTGGATATTTCCAGCGGGCTATGCAGGCAGGAGTTTATGGATACCTTCTTAAAGATACGGGCAGCGAGGAACTGGCTGATGCAATTCGTCGGGTCTATGATGGGAAACGTGTCATCAATTCAGAATTGTCGCTCGCGGTATGGGATGATCCATGTCCATTATCACCCAGGGAGCGTGAAGTCATGAAGTTGGCTGCCCAAGGCTTAGTTCTTCAAGATATTGGAGCACAGCTGTTTCTATCCTATGGAACGGTACGGAACTACATGTCAGAAGCGATTGGGAAGCTCGGGGCGAATACACGGATTGAGGCGATAGACATCGCACGTAGCAAGGGATGGTTGGATTAGGGAGAGTTCCTAGGTATATGGAGGTAAGCGGATCACCCCACTCAAGGGATGATGCAGCCGGCCAAAGAAGAGATTTTCAAGAAATTTGGGATGAAATTAGAAAGGTTCCGTACCAACGAGAGCGGGGAAGGACAGAGGATTAGGGAGCTGTTAAGCTCTATGTTGTATAAGATGGAATGATTTAAATAGAGCTAATCATCACCGATTTTATTTTATTAGTTACAGGTTACCTTTTAATGTTCGACCCCTTCGCCTCCATACATACAATTATAAATCCACAACCGACTAAGGCTGTGGATTTTTGCTTTTGTGACACTTGCAGCTTTACAATAAGCACGCCTTAAAGCTATATCCTTTTATACAGAGATAATAGTTCTATCTTATTGTATGGATAGTGACCCATAAAGCCTTTCAATATAATGAGGACAACAAGTAACGAAGAAGAAATTAGCGGAGGTTAGTACAAAATGACAAAGGCCATTGAATGTATAAATCTAGTGAAGAAATTTGGCGATTACTGCGCCGTTGATCATATGAATCTATCATTTGAGAAAGGTCAAATAACAGTATTGGCAAGACAACAACCATTGTTTCCAGTTTTCTGAAGGCTAAAGGCGTTGGATTTAGACCACGCCCTTGGAAATTGAAAAATTTAAAGTTATTGTTGATATCATCTTTCAATGGAATATAATAGAATTATAGATGATTATGTTGTATTTTGATATTAAAGGTGATTTGAATAATTAATTTGATTTGTTGTCATAAACAGGAAGATAATATGTCATAAATTGTATATTAAACCGATATATATGGTGTTGTTGCAGAAGGAGAAATCATTGATTTTTATAATGGTTGTATGATGTGAGCTAAGAGAGTGAGAGTGTATAAGGGGCATGAAAGGGGGGAATTGTCCAAAGTATGAACCGTATATACCCACGGATTTAAAGGATTTAGTAAGAAATCAGGTAAGTAATAATCCAAGTGTGGCATTTGATTTTTTCAGAAAAAAGAATATGTAACAAAGACCTATCAAGAGTTTCAAGATGACATTATTAATTGAGGCTCTTTTTTTTTATACCAATGTTTTGATAAATAGCAAGATTGCCGTCATTGGCGAAAATAGTTATGAATGGATTGAGGCAAGATCAAGACGTTGCATCCATTGTAATAAAGATAATGTCGTAGCATAAAACATAATTTCTTGGGAGGTAAAACATGAAATCTTTTACAAAATTAGTATTAGAGGATGGAGTTAATATAACACTCGACCAATTACTTGGAAATTATGCTAATGAGAAATCAAGGGGAGTTTACTTTACTCAATCCGATGGCTCTGATTTGTTTGAGTCTTATGAAAGTCTTTATTTTAATGCCAAATGTATCTTAGGGGCACTACAAAAGCAGGGATTTCAGAAGGGCTCTTATATTATCTTTCAGACAAACAATAATCTATTCTTTATAAGGTTGTTTTGGGGTTGTATTTTAGGAGGCATGATACCCGTCCCTCTGTCTATACCGCTAATTGCATCGCCTGACACTGAAGCCTTCAAAAAGTTAGTGAAAGTAAGCGAGCAGTTGTCGAATGCGTGGATAATTACTGATGAAAGAAATTTAAATACGTTTAGAGAAAGTTATGAAGCCATTAATTTGAAATATTTAGAGTATGAAACCTTAGCAAGTAATATGGAAGAGGGGCAATGCGTTGCAGTAGATTGTCAGGACTTAGCGTATATACAATATTCGTCTGGCAGCACAGGTAACCCTAAAGGAGTAAAATTAACACATGAAAATCTAGCTTATAATTTGGCACAGATAGTAGATCGTATGAAATTAGACAAAAATGATGTCATGGCTAGTTGGTTACCATTGACACATGATATGGGCTTGATCGGTTATCATTTAACTCCGATATTTGCGGGTATATCTCATTCCCTTCTAAATTCCGGTACATTTTTAAAGAAATCTTGGCTATATCTTCAAAAATGTGCGCAATTAAAAGCAACGGTGCTTGTAAGTCCAAATTTTGGATTAGACTGGATGATGAAGACTGTAAAGGATTCACATTTAGAACATATTGATTTATCTAGTGTGCGAAACATAATGTGTGGTGCAGAACCAATATCAATGGATACCATTAGACGATTTTATGAAAAATTTTCGTCTTCTGGCTTGCGTGAAAATACGATCCATCAAGTCTATGGTATGGCAGAAGCTAGTTTGGCTGTTACTATTCCTGAAGAAGGACATAATCGAAGTGTATGTATTAACCGTCATAAAGCTCGTATTGGACAAGAAGTGGAAGATTTAGAAACGAAGGAGCCAAATGCAGCAGAGTTTGCCATAGTAGGAGAACCATTACATGAATTAGAAATATTGATTGTAGATGATGAAGATCACATCTTAAAGGAAAATTACATTGGCAATATCGTGATCAAAGGGAAAAATGTATTTGAGGGATATATGAATCATGATAGTTCCCCTTTTAGTGAGCAGGGCTTCTTCCATACAGGAGATTTAGGGTTTTTACGCAATGGAGAACTAATTGTAATGGGTAGAAAGAAGGATATTCTGTTTGTAAATGGTCAGAATTATTATGCTAGTGATATAGAAAATATGTTAACATTGGCGATCCCACAATTGTCTCAAGTCGTTGTGTGTGGTGTACGCAATCCGTCATCTATCAGGGATGAAATTATAGTATTTGTACATAATCGACAAGATGCTAAGGTATTTTTGCCGCTTGCCCATCAAGTGCAGAATATGGTATTAGAACGGATTGGAATAGCTGCAGATTATGTAATTCCAATAAAAACGATACCGAAAACAACAAGTGGAAAGGTCCAACGATATCTTTTAATAGAGCGATTTGAGAATCATGAGTTTGATGATGTTATCGCAATAGCTCCATATTCTTATCAGAGTATCAAGGAATCCGCAAAGAAGCCAGCATGGAACAAAGCGGAGATTGAAAATCAAATCGTTGAAATTGCAAAAGAAGTATTCTCTATCCCTTCTTTGAAAGTAGACGATACTATTTCTCGGATGGGAGTTAGTTCGTTAACTTTGATTCGTTTCCAGGATGAAATAAATCAACGATTTCAAGTTGAAATCCCTATCGTAAGCCTTTTCAAAATGTCTACCCTGGAACAAATAATTACGATTGTTGAGGAACAACTACAGGTAGAGGATGTCCGAACTTCTGAATTAACAGGGAATAAAGACATGTGGTATGAGCCGTTTCCGGTAACAGAAATACAAGGAGCCTATTTAGTTGGAAGACAAAATATTATGGAAATGGGCAATATCTCCACACATGCCTATTATGAGTTTGAAACAGAATTAGATATTAAACGCTTAAACGATGCATTGAATCATGTTTTAGAGCGTCAGCTTATGCTACGTACTATTTTTGATGATACAGGAATGCAAAAAGTTCGACGTTCTGCTTCTTCTTATGATATTTGTATTGAAGATTTACAAGACCTGTCTTTAGAGGATCAACAAAAACGAATATTGGAAAAAAGAAATCGTAGGTCACATTTTGTTTTTCAACAAGATCATTGGCCATTATTTGAGTTGTCTGCATTTATTCTTGGTGAGAAGAAAAATTACCTCTTCCTGGATATTGACTTAATAATTGCTGATGGCGGCAGTTTATTAATTTTAATACAAGAGATCATGGATTATTATGAGAAACCGAATATGGAGATTGAACCTTTAACATTTCAATTTTCAGATTATGTAAGGGCATTGGAGAGCTTTCGTGAATCTTCCGCCTATCAAAGAGCTCAAGATTATTGGCAAGCCAAAATAGAGGATTTTCCATATGCCCCTCAGCTACCATTCGTTTGTGAGCCAGAATCCATAGAGAGACCAACATTTCAGCGAATGGAGAAGAGTCTGACAACTGATAAATGGAATATTGTGAAAGGCTTAGCAACTCAGTATGGTGTAACACCATCTGTATTCTTATGTACAATTTATGCGGAAGTTTTGGGCAAATGGAGCAATCAATCCAGAATGTCTCTTAATTTAACATTATTTAATCGACAGTCCTTTCATCCAGACGTAATGAAGTTGATTGGAGATTTTACGTCAGTTTTACTGTTAGATATTGATTTGTCTGTTCATAGTGCTTTTTGGGAGAGAGCATCTATGGTTCAAGATATATTATTTGAAGCCGTAGATCATCGTTTTTATAGTGGTGTTGATGTTATACGAAATATTGCAAGTAAGAGAGAAATGACTAGTAAAGCGATTATGCCAATTGTATTCACTAGTATGTTATTCGATAAATCGGAATTTACAGATACTTTGACGAAATTAGGGAAAATTAAATACGGAATAAGCCAGACCCCTCAAGTATTCTTAGATTTTCAAGTCACGGAAAGAGACGGACAATTAATGATGACTTGGGATTATGCGAAAGATTTGTTTGATGAAGATATGATCAGTGCCATGTTTGAAACGTATCAACTTCGATTGCAGCAAGTTATAGACCATAATCTTTCATCTATCCCGCTGCCTGTAACACAGTATCAACTACTGCTTGATTACAATCGTACACAAGGAGATTATGAAGGAGATTTACTGCAAAGATTAATAGACCAGCAATGCCAGAAGACTCCAGATGCGATTGCAGTCAAATTAGGACAGGATACATTGACCTATGGCGAGTTGGCGAGAAAATCCAATCAGGTCGCTCGCTATTTAGCAGAACAAAACTATGCGCACAATTCTTATATTGGCGTTTGGGCAGAGAGACGAATCGAGACCATTGTAAATACGGTGGCTATTTTAAAAGCCGGCCATGCTTATATTCCTGTGAATCCGGAACATCCTGAGGAAAGAATAGAATATATCGTCGAACATAGTGATATCAAGCTCATGATTCATCCGGATTTATATGAAAAAGAGAACCTTTCCACCTACAACGATGGAGCCTTAGATCTGTTAGAAGGCTGTGAGCAGGATAAAGCCTATGCTATCTATACTTCAGGAAGTACGGGACAGCCTAAGGGTGTTGTGATCACCCATGAAGCAGTCGTGAATACATTATTAGATATTAATGAGAAATTCAAAGTAGGCAGCGAGGATAAAATCATTGCCCTATCATCGATGAGCTTTGATTTATCTGTCTATGATATTTTTGGAGCACTCATTAGTGGAGCCCAGTTAGTATTAATTCCGGATCTTTTAGATATGAGTAGCATTCATCAGATCATGATCGACGAAGAAATCACGATATGGAATTCGGTTCCGGCAATTATGGATATGTATCTGGAAAGCACAAAACAAGATACGGTGCATAGCACTTCAGCAGAGCGCTTACGTATTGTGATGCTAAGTGGAGACTGGATTTCTCTTGGTTTGCCGGAGAAAATCAAAACAAGAATGCCAAAAGCACAAGTCATCGGGTTAGGTGGAGCAACGGAAGGCTCTATATGGTCCATCTATTTCCCAATCACAGAAGTGAAGCCAGAGTGGAAAAGTATCCCTTATGGATATCCGTTGAAAAATCAACAAATTTACGTACTGGATGAATGTGGAGAAGAATGTCCAGTAGGCGTTCCAGGAGAACTGCATATTGGTGGAAAAGGAGTCGCCGTAGGCTATCCGCCGTAGGCTATC
>NZ_JBNDYG010000089.1:0-11568 GCF_049893405.1 Paenibacillus sp. Dod16 | reverse complement strand
GATTGGATTCATGTTGCAAGCAACGCCTCACAACCTGAATCTTGATTTCATATGAAATCGGGCTTCTTTTGGACATTACAAAAACTCCCATCATAGGTAGAAGTAGAATTTCATTTTTTCTACTGTCTACTATGATGGGAGCATATCATTATGCGGGCAACCCTTTTTATCATCATTATAAATTTATGAAATTAGAACTGACATCATTCAGGAAAAAGGTTACCTATCGGTTGTCCACTTTTTCCGGATAGAGGTCATGATTCATCAGACGGTTTGCAGCGATCTCCTCGTATTTGGTCCCCGGACGACCGTAATTGCAATACGGATCGATGGAAATGCCGCCCCGCGGGGTAAATTTGCCCCATACCTCGATATATCTCGGATCCATCAGTTTGATGAGGTCATTCATGATGATATTGACGCAGTCCTCATGAAAGTCCCCATGATTGCGGAAGCTGAACAGGTACAGCTTCAAGGACTTGCTCTCCACCATCTTGATATCCGGAATGTAGCTGATGTAGATGGTCGCAAAGTCCGGCTGTCCTGTGATCGGGCACAAGCTTGTAAATTCGGGACAGTTGAATTTGACGAAATAGTCGCGGTAAGGATGCTTGTTGTCAAAGCTCTCCAATATGCCGGGATCATATTCAAACGTATATTTCGTGCCTTGGTTGCCGAGCAGGGTAACGTCTTCCATTTCTTCTTTTTGTCTTCCAGCCATATAAGGTAGCTCCTTTATTAAAATGAATAAATGCTCAATCAGGCGCAGCGTATTTTTATAACGTCACACGCCGCGTTTATTGCCCCAAACGAGCGTGTGCAATTGCGGCAGGACACGCACATCGTTCAACCGGTCGGATTGCATGACGGCATCGACAAGCAACTCGTACCGATCCAGCAGATGGGAGACCAGCGAAGTGGTATCGCCTGTACCTACATCGGGATTGCCGGTCTGCAAATAAAACGGCACGTTCGGGTATCGCTCATGGACCGTTTCCGCATAGCTGAGGTCTTTATCGTCAAATACGACAACCTTGAGGCTGAAGGATCTGCCGGGCGCCCGAGCGGACAGCTTGGAGACGATATCATCGAGTTTGCCCCAGTCCGTAGTCATACCTGAGCTTGGCGGCTTGGGGGAGATGGTGACCTCATCAATGTCATTCAGCCAATCCTGCCAGCGTGAACCTTGGGTCTCCACGGCAACGGTGATTCCATGTCGGTGCAGCTCATCCACAAGCGTGCCGAGCTGCGAGAGAAGAGCGGGATTGCCGCCGGACAGGGTGACATGATCGAAGCGCTCACCGCCCAGCCGGTACAGCTCTTGCCAGATTTCGTCTGCATTCATGCGCGAAATGGTGTCCTTGGCGGATCCGTCCCACGTAAATGCGGAGTCGCACCAGGAGCAGCGATAATCGCAGCCCGCCGTACGAACGAACATGGTCTTGCGGCCAACGACCATGCCTTCACCTTGAACAGTAGGACCGAAAATCTCCATCACGGGAATCGGACGGTCCACTGCTATGACCGGGGAGGAGGCAGTTGAATCGTTCTCAGGCTTTACATGCACATTATTCATCGATCATCCACTCCCGTCTGACCTCAGCGTAGCTGGTCGGCGTCTCGAACAGGCGAACGAATTCGGTTCGTGTGCCTTGTTGCTCGTGCGACTCTCTGCTGCGAAGGGATTCTTCCATTTTTTCAAACAGCCAGACCACCATGTTTTCCGCTGTTGTGTTCATTGGCGGCAGGGTCTCGTTCAAGTAACGGTGATCCAGATAAGGTTCAATGTCCGTTTTCCAGCAGTCCTTAATGTCCCCGAAATCCACGGTAATGCCCACTTCATTGGGAGTACCGCTGATACCAAAGACCACTTTGTATGTGTGGCCGTGCAGGTTCTTGCATTTACCCTCATAGCAATGCAGATGATGGGCAGCATCGAAGGTAAACTCCTTGGAGACAAGCACCCGCTTCCGATGGTAACGCAGGCTTCCGGCATCGATGTCCTCGCCAAGCTTCTGCAGATGCTCTACAATGCGGAAAGCCCCGGGCTCGCGGCTCATATCAGACGCCCCCTTCGGATACATGATTACGGCGCTGCATATAGTTATCGAGCCCCGCTTTTCTCAGCTTGCATGCAGGACATTCCCCGCAGCCATCGCCCTTAATGCCGTTATAGCAGGTTAACGTATGGTCCCGAATGTATTCAAGTGCATTCATCTGGTCGGCTAGCTCCCAGGTTTCCGACTTGTCGAGCCACATGAGCGGCGTGTGAATGACGAACGGGTAATCCATGGCCAGATTCAGCGTAACGTTGAGTGACTTGATGAAGCTATCCCGGCAATCGGGATAACCGCTGAAATCCGTTTCGCATACGCCCGTGATCAGATGTTTGGCACCGATCCCCTTGGCCAGCACAGCGGCAAAGCTGAGGAACAGCAGGTTCCGACCCTCCACAAACGTAGTAGGCAAGCCGTCGCCTTCGGCAATTTCGATATCGCTGCGCGTCAGCGCATTCGGTGCCAGCTGATTCAGCAGGCTCATATCAAGCACGGTTTGCTTCACGCCTTGTTCTTTGGCGATCTGTGCCGCGCATTCTATTTCAAGCTTATGGCGTTGGCCATAATCAAAGGTTACGGTTTCCACTTCGGCGAAGCGTTCCTTCGCCCAGAACAGGCAGGTGGTGCTGTCTTGACCACCGCTGAAAACAACGACCGCTTTTTCATTTTTAAGCATAAAAAAACCTCTCATCCTTCATATTTTAAGAACAGCCGAAAGGGCTGAACCTGTAGAAGAAAGAGAAGTTCATTGAACTGAATCCGTAAAAAAACAAGCCTTATTCTTAGGGTGCAGCACCGAATAAGACACGATAGTTTTTTATAGAGGGAGTTCACGAACCTCTCCCACACACCGCGATAGGCGTATGGATTGTCTTCTGTTGTCCTTGTGACCGCATAGGGTGTTAGAATCCAGCATGCAGTCTGATTACGCCCTCCATTATAACACGGCCCGATTATTTGATAAACACTCCGCCAAAGGGAATTGCTTCCCGCAGAAAACGCTTGATGATGCCTTCATCGTTTAATTCGTCCACGAGTCGCTGATTCTGGCGTCCCGCTTGAAACAATACGTAACCGTCACCGGTCAGCTTCCAGTGGTAGTTCATATGCTGGCTGGCCAGATGATTGCCGTATACGGTCAGGTCCAGCTTGGCCGCTTCCGGATAGGCGATGATGCTCCCGGCGTCCACATACAACGGCTCGGTAGGATGCAGCTTGACTTTACATACCGGACCTTGGGTCAAAATGCCGATGCTGCCATTTCCGGAAAACTTCATCTTAATCGCGTCTCGCGTGACCAGCATGTTCTTGATCTTAAGGATTCGTGTCTGCATCGTAACATGCTGGGTATAAAAGAAAACATGCCGAAAATCATAGAGCATGTCCTGTTCGCCTTCCAGCTCAATTTCATGCATATTGAAGCCTGGGGGGAGCGCAGCCGTAAACTGACTGGGCCCTGTAATATCGGCTCGAATCAGTTTTTTCTTGCGGTATATGCCCTTTACGTTCATGAGACGGTCGCTGCGTCCGGAGGAGGGCCCCCGATAGGCAACGATTTGCTCAGGATGGAGGACATGGGCCGTGTCCCCTTCAGTCAGGGAGAACGTAACCGCTTGTCCCGCTCCGCTGCCGGCTGCATCTTCCATTCGGATAATCATGGCCGCGCCTCCTTTTGCCTGGTTGGATGATAGGAATCTGGATAAGAGCTTGTCCTATTTAGAACGATTCGTTCGGCGCATGCCGAATCGCAGGACGCGAATGATGACAAAGTATCCGGCAGCTAATGCCACGGCGGTGATCGCCACGGTCTTTATACGTTCCGCCCCGCGATTTCGTGCGGCTTCAGCCTCCTGAAGCTGGCTTACCATTTGGGTTAATTGCTGGTTCTGCTCCGCGAGATTGGAGTTCTGCTCCGCCAGCGTCAGATTTTGCTGTTGCAGCCGTTCGGAAGCGATTCTGGCTTTATCAAGTTCCTGCAGGGCTTGGTTATAGTTGCTCTTGAGCTGGTTTATTTCATCGGGCAGTCCGGAGAACTGCTGGATATTATCGTACAAATTATTAAAGTAATTGGCGCTGGCGGTCCGTCCACCGGCCGGCAGCGCGATCCCCGCCACCAGCAATAGGAGAGAAAGTTGAATTAGCTTGGATTTTGTCGGCTTATGCAAGAGGGACCACCACCATTCGATTATTTATAGTAAATACGAATCAGATTCCGACAGGTTTCTATTAATATATTACCCACATTTGCGATGGAAGTGAATCTATTAGCAGGCCAAGTTGTTTAACTAGCTCAAGTAAAGGTTAATGTATGTAAGTAAGAGCCCAACAAGCCATCCCATACGAATGATCATAAAATGAACTAGCAGATAAAAGGAGATTACAATCATGATAAAGGATAACAACGTGAAGAAAATTATGATTACAGTGAATGGAAAACCCGTGGGTAACGGATTATTAATTGATAAAGTAACGTACGCTCCCATTCAACGTACATCAAGACATACTGGAGATAAACCCGTTTCGGCAGCAGAAATAGGTTAATAGACCCACTGTATAGTGAAATCAACAGCCTTTAAAAACCCGGAGAACGTCTCCGGGTTTTTTGCGTTTAATAACGAATAGAACTTCATTCTTTTGCTTATGAGTGTGGCATAAAAACAGAGAAATCGTCTGAATATGACTGAATTTGGAAGAAAACGTTACAAATTTATACAACTTTCCTTTATACTAGGTTGTAACAAGTACTCATATACATATACCATAATTATGAAAAAAGGAGTTTTGAAGAAATGGCATTTTGCACTCATTGCGGCAACGAATTAACGGACGGCGTCGCACATCAATGCGTTGACGACACCGCAGCGAATCCTAAGAAATATACGGCAGCAGCGACGGAGCCGGAACAAGAGCGCGGAGCATCTTCATCTTCTGGGGCTTCAGCTGCCAAGGCTGCGTCAACGATTCAAGTCGATGGTCAGGTGCTGCTGAAGCTATTGAAAAATCCGATGAGTGCTTTGAACATGCGGGGAGATCAAACTGGTTTAATCTACGGCCTGATCGGAATGGCTTCCAGCATCATCGGATTTTGGTTGTTCGGCCTGGGCATTAAGCAGGTGTTCTATTCCGGATTGGGGATGGTATCAGCCTTGTTAAGTAATTTCGGCATGGGGAGCCGGGCACTTTTACTGGGGCTGTTCTCAACCATCATTTTATTGGGTTCCTTCTGGTTTACGGGCAATATGATTACGAAGCAGAAACTTGACTTGAAGGAATTCATTGCGAAGATCGGTTCTTTTCAGCTGCCGTTCGGAGCGGCGCTTATCGTAAGCGGATTGATCAGCTTCATGTCGTTAAAGCTGGCATTCCTCATCCTTGTATTTGCTTTAATGACCGGACTGGCGGCGAACAGCGCAGCCATTATCGAATTGTACCGCATCGGATCCAACCAATGGATAAAATTTTTAGGGGTAGCTATAGGCATTTATGTATTATTATTTGCCATTGTACAGACCGTATTATTGTAGAAATAAGTCAATTACGAGGCAGAAAAAGACTTCCTGGTCCGACATCTGACAAAAATCAGCATATCCAAAAGACCGCAGCTGCTAGGGCTGTGGTCTTTTTTTGTCGAATTCATAATAGGAACATATGTTCCGTGACAGTAAGATGTCCATCTGTATTGGTACATTATTAGAAGAAGAGGAAAGAGGTGGATGTATTGCAGTCTGGCTTGTTTTCGGATTTTACATGGAGCCACAGCCATGTATTCGCTGGGGGCACTAGTCAGGTCTTTCTGCTGATCGAGTGGAGGGCTGGTGTGTTAAAGCAAAAAAAGAAGTCTCATGGCGGCTTTAATCAGCCCATGGCTGAAGATGTCCAATTACACCTTCAATTAGGGGAATACGTTCAAGTAGGACATATGTATGGATGCCATGGCGAGATATTGAATGATCGCAACATTTCATTGTCTTTAGGTTCTTTGTCGGAAGGGAGAACCAAACAGCTGGTTCTTGAGCTAAGTGTCGGAGCCAGGCAATCGGGGGTGTATCCCATAATTACCGCTCTATGGACCTATATGGATGTTCAGAAGCAGCAGGTCGTCTTGCAGCCGTCTCGAACGATTCCGCTTCAATTCAGCAATCATACGGCATTGAAATACCGGGGAGCAGATGATCGCGTTGAGAAGGTGCTGAAGTTATACCAGAATGCTTCCATTCTGGAGCAAGCAAGAAGAGAGCTGGAACGGGGGAAGCTGGCTCGAGGAGAAGAAATGATTCGTAGACAGGCAGATGAGATGCTTTTATACGCAATCCGATTTCGGGATGCGGATTATTTGAGGGAGGCAGAGACCCTATATCAACTAATTGGATTGTATCTGAATACATATCGGCAATTATCTTCTGAAAATGCGAATAGGAAGAGGGACTTTAGACTTAAGGAATAACTGGGAATGAAGAATCTGTATATAAAAAAGGAAAAATGATTTCAGGGTCGAATGTACTATTTAGCAGTCAATAAATGTATGTCTAATTTACTAGAAAGATAGGGAGAATGCCATATGACAGACCGACTGATCCGACTAATGAGAATCATTACCCTTGTACAAGCAAGACCAGGTATACTGGCTCGAGAGCTTGCTGAACGTTGTGGAACCAGCGAAAGAACCATTTATCGGGATATGGATGCCCTCAGCGCCATGCATATTCCCATCACTCACCAAGGCCGAGGCCGAGGCTACACATTTATCGGGCATTTTGCAATGTACCCGCTTGGTTTAACGGAAGAGGAGGTACAGGCGTTATTTAAGCTATTGACCATATTGGAGCAAATCAAGTCGATGCTGCCCGATGAATTTGAAAGCGCTTATGAAAAGGTATTGGCTGCTGTATATAAGCAAAGCGCGGAAAAAGCTGAAATTCAGGCCGGGGACCGGGATGAATCCTCCACCGGTCTATAACGGTTCCACTACGTGTAACAATTAAACCTCGAACGAAAGGACACATCTTCATGTGACTATCGTCGAGGTTTTTATTAGTTTATGGGGAATTAATTATCTCATGTGGAGATGCGAATAGAGTAGTAAATTAGAATCAGGATAGGAATATTATACCAAAATAGATGATTATATGATAATATAACTATAATTTCTCTCATTCATCCAAAAATGTCATGGATGTGTAATTGTGAGAGACGGCGGTTGATGTCCCTAAGCAAGGGCGTAGGAAGGAGATATGGAGCAATAGCATAGGTTTATTCCACAACTTGTATAGGAGGATATTCATGAAGAAGATCTCGATCAGTGTATTAACGGTATTGTCCTTGTTCGTCGGAAGCTTCTATCTGAACACGGTGGAGGCAGCGCAAGAGAGTAATGCAGACAAGACGGTGGAGTCTCGTGACACGCAGACTAGTCATTTTACGGATATTCAAGGGCACTGGGCCCAGGGCGCTATTCAAGATGCAATCCAACGAGGTTATGTGGATGGTTATCCGGATAAAAGATTCCTGCCTAACAAGCAGGTAACTCGAGCGGAATTTATTAAAATGGCAGTTTCGGCCATGGATATCGAAGTGGCTTCCTTAAGTTCAGGTTCTTGGTATGCTCCTTACGTAGCTGCCGCAGAATCGGCAGGAATCTATAAGGCTGGCGATTTCGGTAACAGTGACTTAACGAAACGAATGACGCGCGAAGAGATGGCTAAGTTAGCGGTAAAAGCGCTGGGATATAAGAACGTGGAAGATAAGCAGTGGATGTATCTTGCATCCAAGGACGGTATCATATCCGGGACTGCACCAGGTGTAATATCGCCTAGTGGTACTACGACAAGGGCTCAAGCTATTGCGGTTATAGAGCGTTTGCTTCAGGTAAAAAGCGGCAAGGAGCTTCCCGTTGATAAATATGCCGTAGCCGCGGCTGAAGTGTATTGGCATAAGACGAATATTTTCTCGGTGGCACCGGAGATTTTTAATGGGCCGGATAACAAAGCTAATACTGGAATAAATTCTTGGAAAGTCTCGAATTTGAAATTCGAAGGAAAAGACGGTACCACTATACAGGTTGAAGATCTTCTAGCAATTGATTGGAATGACCCAAGAGATCCGAACAGGAGTTTACTTCCAACAAAAAATAAACTTTCATATAGAACTAATAGCGGGGATTGGGCAAAATTTTCAGATGATCTCAAATGTTACGTTATTATTGTCAAGGCTCATATAGTAATTAACAAAAATCCAAAAGGATATCCTATAGCGGATCGTGTAAATCTTCAAATTCATGGTTATAATGGTGTTCCGACTGGAAGTAATCTGATAATGCCTTCAGTTATTGAATCAAGTGATTCTAGCAAAAAAATTTACGGGCTAGTAATTCCAAAAGAGAAATTTAGTACAGATGGATCTATCAGAGTTTCCATAGAGTCTATTTCAGCAGGGGCACCAATCATAAGTCAAGTCCTTTCCAGATCAATATTGATTAGGTAGGAGGGCTTTTGAAGATGTCACGAACTCTTTCGTTATTGATGTCATTTATTTTCTTTATTAATATTATTCTTTTCTATCCAATTGTAATTGATGCAGCAGGGGATATAACAAAGGATATCGATTACGAAATGGTAAAAGATCCTGATGATTATGAGTATGGTGGTTTTTTGTTTTCGGATAAAAAGCAATTAACCACGAAGTCGATCTCTGTCAAAGTCCCGAATGGAAAAACAATCAAAAAATTAGAGTGGATTGATAAGAGTACAGGTGCAACTATTCGTCCATTTGCTGGTTTTACACCGGGCGTTAATAAATGGGAGAATAAAACTGATACTTTAAGTGGTACTAAAACAAGGGTCCGATCGGAAGAAAATACGAATTATGGTGGGGTCTATTATTGGGATCGTTGGTCCATTTTTGATGCAGGTAATTGGTATGGGAAACATTGGAGAGCCTCAGGAGGCGCTGTAAGTAAGAGAGACAGTAGAGGTTGTGACGACTCAGCTGCAACTGAAAATGTTCAAGGCAACTCACTTCCGAAATATCCAAACTGCACAGATGATGCGCTTGAGGCAAAGATCCCCCGAACTAAACCGTTTTATGTTATTGACGCTAACTCCCCCTTCTATAACCTGTGGATTAAAGATGGAGGAATTTCAAAAGAAGAGGTTGAGGCCACGAATGTTAGAGTTGATAGGAACTCATTAATTGTTAGCGGTAGTGTTCCGACAGATACAGGGTATGCTGATGCAAGTACTTTACCAAAGTCAGGGGCACTTGCAAATGTTACGGATTTAAATCTCATAACTATCAATTTTAGTCAAACATTTAATAACGATAAATACAATCATTATTGGGCAAATCCCGGTGCCAAACAGGTATTTTATTTTAATAAATTTTATGCGGATTTTACAACTTACACTTACGTCTACAAAGACAAACTCCTTCGAGCCACCTTTGCAGATGGAACATCAAGCTTAGAAATCACAGGTGCGACGTGCGTGCCACCATCCGGTACCATTCAGCTCACAGCGAAATTAACGAAGGTAGACGGAAGTACATACAATCTGCAAAGACATGAGAAGTTGACTTGGCGAAGCTCGGATAGCAGTGTCATGATTGTCAATGCTTCCGGTGTAGTGACGGCCGTAGCAAGCACGGGACAAGCGACGATTACGGCTCATTTTAAAGATACGACCCAGGCACTGGATGAAACTGACGATGCTTCGATTCAGGTTGGGGCAGGCTCGTCTTGCGGGAATACCGGTGGAGGAGATCCGGGAACAGGTGGCCCACCCAACACATGCGGAATCCAAATCGGTCCGGCGAGAAAGGGAACCGTTACATCGCATACGGTTATGGACCCCGTGGCAACGGGCGTAATTAAGGCGGACAATCGAGACTCTGAAAAGTATGATGTTCTTGACGGGATACCGACTTCGGAATCCCTATATGTCAATGTGTTCGGGCTCAATTATCTGTACAAGAACCGGTGGGCAAACATGTTGGGGGAAATTACCTACACCGTTCCCGTCAAAAAGACGTACATTCTTACCTGGACGATACCGGGAGAACCAAGCTCAGGTCCGGATGATCCCGGTACACCTGATGAACCCATGGAAGAAGAGGTTCAGGTAGAAGAACAAGTTACGATAACTAGACCGTTTTCCTACTGGCAAATCGATAATTTAGAGGTTTATAGGTTAGCCAGATCGACCGTCAGCAATTATGCATTACCGGGCGGATCAGTGAGCCTTACTCCAGCCGGCTACACCCCTCCTGTCCTTACATCCGATCATAGTGCGAACGTTGACGATCATGTGGATCCTGCATCATGCGAAGAAGTGGATTTAGGAACAGAAACTGTTTCAGGCGGTTCGAGCAAACCAGCGGTGCCGACAACAAATTTTACATCTGCAGCGGAGTCGGCTGTAGGTCAAAACCAGGTGAAAAATGATAGAGTCCTGTTTAACGGATCTACCGTCATGAGTGACAGCTGGGCGCAAGGAACGGCACCAACACCAGGGATCATTCCCCCGGCTGCGACGATTCAAAGAGACGTCCTATACGGCAGAAACTATCTCATTAGCAATACATTATTGAATAGAGCGAATACAACGAGCACAGGGACAATTGATTATGATCTCATACCCGGCAACATTAATGGCGGATCTAATCAATCATTTCCGATTCACGCCATCAACACCGTCACCGTCCATACGCCGGTAGTCAATTATTCCTCAGTGACGGATGATCAGGCCCACAATCAGAAGACGACCCCGAACCCGAACCGCTCTGCATTCATCTTGGATCGGCCGTTTACGGTACGCATCCCTACCTCGGGTCAGCACCGGAACATCCAGGGATACGGAGACCGGGACTATGCGAAGTATGTAAGATCGAAGCAGGTGTATTTTCCGTTCGATGTCTACAGCAGCGACAGGAGCACTTTTTATCCAAAAGAAACCTGGATTACAATCCCGACGGCTCAAATGGATACGGAGTTTTTCCTGCCGGTATGGGTGGATGAGGGGGATTATCAGGTATATTTCCGTACGATTGCGGAGAACGCTCCATCCGACTTCACGACGCAGCCCAGCGCGAACCTGGATTTGGCTCACCATGTGGCTACGGATATAGAACCGGTTGAAGTGATCGGGCGCGTATATGATTTCCATATCACGGATATTGCCGATTATAACTGGGAGACGGTCTTCCGCAAACAAAAAGGGAATGCGGCACCAAGCGGCGCGTCCTATTGGACAGGACTTCGCGATATTGACGGTGGAACACGCGGGAACTCGCTGCCGTACACACTTCCCATCGCACCGGGCAAGCATCCGGCACAGGGATATAAGAATGCGGCCGTAAAGACAGGCTACCATTTCAGTGCGACACGTTACTCTATAAGTGCCTAATGGTATGAAAAGAGTGGGTTCTTATCAAATAAAAAGAATAACAACTGATTATTCGAAGGAAGGAATGAAAGCCTTCATGTTGAGCTTAAACTTCCTACCTAATACTCCTACAA
>NZ_JBNDYG010000088.1:0-24766 GCF_049893405.1 Paenibacillus sp. Dod16 | reverse complement strand
AGGAGCCAAATTACGGAGTATATTTCGTTTTACAACATGGAACGTTTCCAAAACAAACTGGGCGACCTCTCCCCGATTGAGTTTCGGGAAAAAGTCGCCGCTTAATAAAATCTCTTTTTTTAATGTCTACTTGACGGGGCTATGACCAAATGTTCTTATTGTTTTTAGCATTATTGTTGATCCCCTGGACATTGCCGGCAAATTCTCACGCCGACTCCGTGACGTCCAAGCCCGAGCTAGCCTCTGATGGACCGGGGAAAGCGGCAGAAGCCATAATCGCCGAATGGGTCTTCAAGAACAAGGGAGAAGGAGGCATCCATCCTGCAACCGGAGGACTCAACAAGTCTTCCTCCATCCTCCAACAGGTCGGAGGATATTTTGAATACTACGACAG
This sequence comes from Paenibacillus sp. Dod16, assembly GCF_049893405.1. Lineage (NCBI taxonomy): Bacteria > Bacillati > Bacillota > Bacilli > Caryophanales > Paenibacillaceae > Paenibacillus > Paenibacillus sp. Dod16. The sequence continues at coordinate 24,372 of NZ_JBNDYG010000088.1, read as the reverse complement.
TAGAGCCCAAGACATCAGCTATCAGGGCTGGGACAATGGCCAGGGCAAGAAATATTGGTTGGCCATGGTTCCTACGTCAGCCTACAAGAATGTCAAACTATCCTCGGAGCAAAGCTCTTCGGGTTCTGCGCCTAACGATTTCAAAGTACAGGTAAGCACCGACCGAACGGTATGGACTGATGTTCCGGGAGGCACTGTACAGATGAATATCGTTTCGAGTTACAATTGTCCGAATGAAGCCTGCTTACTCCGCAACCTCCCCCTGCCGAATGCAGACGATAAGCAAATGCTGTATATCCGCTGGGTGGTTAACTCCAATAAGCCAACCAACCCCAAAGATAATCCGAATGGCATTGGATCGGGAGGTTCCAGTAAAATTCGGAACATTCGCGTAACCGGGGAACCGATATCCGGAACAACGCCTGAACAGCCTACCATCGACGTATCCTATGTGCCGGGACAAGGGGCGGAAAATGTAACCGTCACAACGCCGATCGAGGTTAAGTTCAACAAACCGATCACGGTAACGGCCAAACAGGACATCACGGTACGGGATGGCCAGAATCAGCCTGTTCCAGGTATTGCCGTCGAAGTTATAAACCAAACGACCTTACGCATTAGGCATGGCGGATTAGGTCAAGGGAAGAGCTACAGGGTTACCATACCCCAAACCGCGGTCCAAGGAAAAGACGGCTCCCCCCTGATTCGAAATATCGAGTGGAATTTTACGACTGTAGGAGCCGTCTCTCAGCCGAAACTTATTAACATGACCTTGAACGGCGATCCAAAAACGAGCATGGCTTTCGCCTGGTACACGGATACGGCGGCCGCGACGAAAGTCCAGGTTGCCGTATCAACGGGAACCGGAAACCTGTTTCCGAAAGAGGGAGTTCTAGAATTCACCGGATCCTCGGAGGAAATTTCGACGTATATGACCAAGAGCGACAGAACGACCGGAAAGAAGAAAAAGTTTTTCAGCCATAAAGCAAGCGCGAATGGATTAAATCCGGGAACGGATTATGTATTCCGGGTAGGCGATGGTTCAATATGGAGCTCCGTTGGATCGTTCACAACCGATACGACAACACCGAAGCCATATCGGTTTATCGTGGGAGCCGACTCTCAAGCCTCAAGCAAATCAGGCTTTGAACCATGGGCGGATACCTTCAAGAAAGCTTACGAACATATGGGCAACCCCAAATTTCTGATCAATGCCGGCGATCTGGTCGATAATGGCGACTTGGAGGAGCAGTGGCAGTGGATGCTCGGACTCGCGCAGGAGCATCTGATGAAAGTGCCATTTGTACCCGTACTGGGCGGACACGAAGTATCGGATTGGGACGGGGATGCCACGACGCCGAATAATAACTTTTACAACCATTTCAATCTGCCGCGGAAAGTGGTGGATGCGACTCATGACGGGTCGGTTTATTCTTTTGAATACGGCGACGCGCTTTACATGGTGTACAACTCGCAGTTTGACGGCAAGCTGAATGAAGACGGCTCCGTCGATTGGGACGACGATCAGCATGAACAATTTTGGAACCAGATTGATTGGATGAGGAACACGGTGGCGATGACCGACAAGAAGTGGAAGTTCGTCACGCTTCACAAAGCGCCTTATGCAGCTGGCGATAATTCCGCGCAATGGGAAGGGGATCGCGTTGAATTTTACCGGAAAAATCTGATTCCTGTTTTTGACGAGCTTGGCATCGATATGGTGTTCGAGGCTCACGATCATATGTACATGCGTTCCTTCCAAATGTATGGGGACAAGGTCATCGATCCGAAAAAACTGGAAAAAGACGAAGCAGGCAATGTCGTCAATCCTCAAGGAACGGTGTATCTGATGTCCAACGCGTTTGGAAACAAATTCTATTATAAAAACGAGCCGTATGACGACTACTTCGCAGCGATTAACAATCAGCCGAAGAAAAAAATGTTTACGGATGTGTCGGTTTCGGATCAAATTTTGAAATTCGATGCCTACACGGCTGCTATTGAAGATGAAGGAAAGAGCGGATATGGGAAAAATGGGCTGAAGGTGTACGATCATTACGGTATCAAACGAACAGACACCAAACCGAATCCGGTAGAGGGAGCACAGGTTAAGCTCCAAGGTGCCAAGGCTACGTTGACCTGGAAGACACCTTCTTCGAGCAATGAGCAGGTAAGAGGATTCCGCATTTATGAACAGGATGACAAGATCAGCAAACATTGGAGCCTTTATGTGCCAGTGAAGTCGGGAACGTCCCAGTACAGCGTCGTTATCGACAAATTGAATCCGGATATCCAATATAATCTGGTGATCAAGTCCGTTGGCAGAAGAGACAATTCAAGCCCAGTCACCGTAAGCACTTCGGATCATGCCGAGGGGAATGAACCTCCATCTGCTGTGGATGGTTTGGCGGGCAAAGGCGTGTCTCCTTTTCAAATCGACCTGACCTGGAGAGCACCTTCCGGCAAAGCGCCGGATCGGTATCATATATACCGCAACGATCGTCACGTTGGAACAACCAAGGAAATAACATATGCCGATACCGGGCTGACGCCCGAAACGGAATATCGGTACAAGGTGACTGCCGTCACTATGGGAGGCGTTGAATCACTGCCGACTGCAGAAATTCGCTTGAAAACGATGACTTCTTCGCAAGGCACCGGGCCTTACAAACCGTTCCCGCAGCATACAGCCTACAGCTCCGGCTCGATCAAGCCGAATCATGTGCAACAAGCGCAGCTGGATGCGACCGTTGCCCGGCTGTATGATGAATGGAAGCAGAAATACTTGAAAAAGAAGCCGTATCTCCAATCTTCGGAGCCGGATCAGTACTACGTCTGGTATGCCGACGGGGACTGGTTTCAAGAGGAGTATGACGAGGAGCTGAAAGTCAATTATCAACCCATGACCGTTTCGGAAGCGCATGGATACGGGATGCTGATCACCGCACATATGGCGGGTCATGATCCTAAGGCCAAGGCTTATTTTGACGGACTATATCGATATTTCAGAGCACATCCGAGCAAGATCAACCCGGAGCTGATGGCTTGGAAGCAGGGTGACACAGGTCAGGCCGTCGTAAATGTCGGCGGTGTTGATTCGGCCACAGATGGTGATATGGATATCGCGTACGCTTTGCTCCTTGCGGATCGCCAGTGGGGAAGCGACGGTGAGATCAATTACCTGTCCGAAGCCAAAAAAGTAATCGATGCGATCATGAAGAGCGATGTCAATCACGCCGAGTGGACGTTGAAGCTTGCTGATTGGGTGAGCGACAACGATGCTAAGTATGGCAGCGCTACGCGTCCTTCCGATTTTATGCTTCAGCATTTGAAAGACTTCAAAAATGCGAGCGGTGACGCCAATTGGGATCGGGTCATCGACAAGACCTATTCCATCAGCGAAGGAGTATACAAAAAGTACAGTCCGAATGCGGGGCTGCTGCCCGACTTTGTGGAGAAGAAAAACGGCAGCTATGCACCGGCAGATCCGGAATTCCTGGAGTCTGAAACAGACGGGGATTTCAGTTATAACTCTTCGCGCATTCCTTGGCGGCTCGGCACGGACGCTCTTATGACCGGGGAAACCCGTGCGAAAGAGCAGCTAAATAAAATGACGTCATGGATTCGCCAAGTGACCGGGGATGATCCGGGAAAAATATATGGCGGCTACAAGCTGGACGGGTCAAAAGCACTCGTGAATTATACGGATACCTCATTTTCTGCGCCAATGATGGTCAGCGCCATGATTAATCCGGCGAATCAGCAGTGGCTCAACCGATTATGGGACCACAACGCCTCCATTTCTACGAACGATGACGTTTATTTTGGAAACACGCTGCGTCTTCTAAGCATGATTGTCGTTTCGGGTAACTGGTGGTCACCGACCATCGCGGATACCGAAGCGCCGATCCAGCCAACCATCGAAGAAGCGGTAGTCGTATCCGATTCATCCGTGGAACTGAAGTGGACGCCTTCATTCGATAATGCGGGAATTGCAGAGTATAAGGTTTATCGGAATAATACCGTCATTGGAACGTCGAATACGACGGATTATAAGGATAGCGGCTTGACGCCGAATACAACGTATCAATATTTTATCGTTGCGTACGATACCTCAGGTAACATGTCCAAAATCAGCAATGTCAGAATCGTCTCGACGGGGAAGCCATGAATGTAATGCGATGATGACCGTCCCAAAAGCACTGTATTCGTATTAATCGCAAAAGCTGGCGGCAATCATATCGAGATGAATAAAGAGCCTGGGGCCACCCGGGCTCTTTATTGTCCGTTCTCGAAAACAATCTGTTAACCGTTGTTAAGGAATAAGAGGCATTAGAACGATCATGCTTCCTTCTTAACTTTGCGAATTTCTTAAGTTGTTTCCTTAGCAGAAAAGGTTATACTTATCAATAGGTTAATTTGAAAGTCATCAGGGGGATATGTTAATGGCAAAACAAGATGAAGTTTCATTACAGAAGAAATTGAGGCCAAGGCATATCAGCTTTATGGCAATGGGCGGTGTAATCGGCACCGGGATATTTAAAGGAAGTTCCGAGACGATCAGTCTCGCCGGTCCGGGCGTAATTTTCTCTTATATCTTTGCAGGACTGCTGCTTCTGGTGGTAATGGGAGCAATGACAGAAATGGCTACGGTGTATCCGGGCCGGAACATGAAAGATTTTGTACGGGAAGCCTTTGGAAAACGGGTTTCTTTTGTCATGGGCTGGATGTATTGTTTCATGTGGCTCTCGGTATGCGTGATTGAAGTGATTGCGGCAGGCAGCTTTTTGCAATACTGGTTTCCTGAGGTTCCGCTGTGGCTGCTCAGCCTAGCAAGTGCTGCGCTCATTATTTTAATTAATATGATGAGTGTTGGAAGCTTTGGCGAAGTGGAATTTTGGCTTGCCGGGATCAAAATCGCCATGATTATTAGTTTTATTGTGCTGGGAAGTTTTCTGATGTTTGGCATTATTCCGAGTTCAGACACCCCATACCTTCAAAATTTCACCGCTCACGGCGGTTTTTTACCAAACGGATGGTTCGCCATATTCTCGGCTCTGCTTGTCGTTACCTTTTCGTATGGCGGCTCCGAGCTGATCGGTCTCACATTAACCGAGACTGAGAATGCGGAGAAAATCCTGCCGAAAGTCGTGCGCAATTTTATTTTGCGGGTAATTTTGTTCTTTACGCTGCCGATTCTGATCATATGCGGATTGATTCCGTGGAATCAGCTCGGGGGAGAGGCAAGTCCCTTCGTTCAAGTGTTGTCCGCTACGGGATTGCAGGGAACAGCTCACATTATGAATTTTATTTTGGTGACGGCAGTGCTGTCGGCAGCCAACTCCGGTATCTATGGTGCGACGCGCATGATTTATTCCATGGCAGCTGCCGGGGAGGCTCCACGAAGCCTGGCCAAGACCACGAGCAAAGGCATTCCGCTTAATACGCTGAAACTCTGCGCGATCATACTATTAGCGGGTTCCTTGCTTGGATTGATTGCGCAAGACCAGCTGTTTCGGGTTCTGATGGCGGTGCCGGGGTTTGTCGTTGTGCTCGTGTGGATCTGCATTTGCTTCTCGCAGCTGAAGCTGCGCAAAGCTTATCCGATGCAGCCTAGCTTTAAGGTATGGGGGTTCCCCTATATAACCGGCGTAACTGCGCTCTGCCTGTCGGTGATCGCGGTCCTGTTTCTGATAGACGGCCAGAACCGGGTCAGCATTAGCGTATGTCTGTCCGTCCTGCTGCTATTGGTTATCTGGTCCCTCATGAAATTCAAAAAAGGGAACAGAAGCGGATAACGGAGCATGTCGGGCTTCAACTTCACGGTAATCGGACAAGCATGAAAAGATGTCATGATTCGGTTGCAAGCGGTATTGCAGCAATCAAGAAAACGGAAAATACAAAATGAAGGCGGCAGAGGCGATCCTCTGTCGTCTTTTTATATGTGTGAGAACAAGTAAAGAAAGTGAAAGGATTGTAAAAAAGGAACAATTGATAGCGCTTTCTTATGAAAATTATAATGAATTATACATAAATTGGAGTCGCCTAGGTAGGGAGCGTGTTCATTAAATAAAGCTAATGATGAGGGTGCTGATGGGTATGATGGTACAAAATTATTGCAGTCTGAAATGGCTGTACATAGCCGGAATCTTAATTTTGATTATCGTGACTGTCTTTTTAATCGCAGAGCCTGAATTTTCACAAACACATCCAGAGGACACTTATATCGCGACAGTTGACGGAGAAGTGATTCATGTGAGCGAATTTCAAAGAGCTATTCATGCCAATCGAGCTGAAATGATCAAGTATTTCCATGAAAAATATGATGCAGCGCAGTCGACCGAATTTTGGTCCACGCCATACGGAGATGAAACTCCGATTGAGTTGATCAAAAAGAAGGCGCTCGAAGACAGCATCCATCTTAAAATTCGACAGATCCTTGCCAAAGAGCAGGGCGTGCTCTCCGATATCAGCTACGACGGTTTTGTACAAAACCTCTTGCTTGAAAACGAGAGAAGGCAGCAAGCAATCAAGAACAATCAGGTTGTTTTCGGACCCGCTCAATATACGGCGGAAGCCTATTTAGAATATGTGATGGGAAACACGGCCTTAGCGGTCAAAAACCATCTGATGGAGCATGACTGGAAGCCGAATGAACAACAGCTAATCACGTTTTACGAGGCGAATAAGAGACGGTTGTATCATGCGCCCGCAACCGTGAAGGTACGACAATTATCATTATCTTTTCTTGATGCCAATCGGAATGTCGATATCCTTCTCAAAACTCGGGAGAAAAGGAAATTGGAGACTGCTAGGCAGAAAATAACATCCGGTATTTCATTTGAGCAAGCAGCAAAGGACATCCATCAAGATAGCCAGGTTACGGAGCAGTTTTATAACTTGGATAGTCACAGGCACAATGCCAGAAGTCCGGTAGCTCAAGCTTCTGTCGACCTTCATCCAGGAGAGGTTAGCGAAATTATTGAAGAGAACGGCCGCTTCTATCTCATCCAATCCGTGGAGAAAGATCAGAGGAGAACCAAGTTTCTGGCATTTGACGGAATAAGAGAACAAGTGTTAAAGGACTACATCGATAACAAATATGAAGAGTACATACGTGAGCGAATAACCGATGCGCACGTTGTATTGAATGAGGAGTTGTACGGTAAATTTCAAATGTAACTGCCCATTTGGCATTACATAAATAAAAATGAAAGGAATGAAGATGATTGAGGCAATCGTTTATCAAAAAGTTGATCTGCATGGTTTCTATCTTTTCCTTGGTTTGCAATTGGGTTACCGCTTCACCGTCGGACGCTTTAGCTGCCGGAACCACTTATTATGTGGACAGTACAGGGGGCGATGACAGGAATAACGGCACAAGTCAAGACTCTGCGTGGAGATCGTTAGACAAAGTTAACGCGACTACCTTTGCCCCAGGCGACAAAATCTTGTTCAAATCTGGGGAAAGCTGGAATGGCAGGCTGTGGCCTAAAGGTTCCGGTTCAAGCGGAAATCCGATCATTATCGATATGTACGGTTCCGGAAGCAAACCATTAATCGCCGGGATTACGTCCGAACTGGAAGCCGTCTTTTTGAAAAACCAGGAGTATTGGGAAATCAACAACCTGGAGGTGACAAACAGCTCGCCGCTGCCTTTTGATCGAGATTGGGAGAATCCGCGGGGCCAAAGACGGGGTGTCTATATCTTGAATGAGGAAGCTGGTCTATTGAATCACATCTATATCCAAAACATGAACATCCATGATGTCGATGGATCATATACCACACGCTCCGGAGGCATTATTTTCGATTCGGTTGGTTCGACTACACCCAGCGCATTTAACGATATTCTCATTGACGGTAATATACTGACGGATGTGGATGCCTATGGCATTTACATTGGCTCTAATTGTATCTTGCGCTACGGAATGGGCGATTTATGGCCATGGGTACCTAAACCTTACGGGCCATGGACGCCGTCCACCCAAGTGAAAATATCCAATAATACCGTCATCAGAGCCGCAACCGGCGGGATCGCGTGGAATGTCACCGATGGAGCGGTGGTCGAGCGCAACACCGTCCAACAAGCTACCTATCTGGCAACCAATGCTTCCATTTGGTGGGCGTATGCGGACAATAACCTCGTTCAATTCAACGAATCGTTTGCCAGTGTGAACGGCGCGGAAGACGGGCATGGCTTCGACGTTGATGCAGGAAACATCAATTCGTTGGTTCAGTACAATTACAGTCATGATAACGCTGGCGGCTTCATGCTGTTCGTAAACGACACTTACAACACAATCAATACCATCGTCAGATACAACATCAGCCAAAACGACAGAAAAAGCATATTCCGATACAGCGGATCCATTGATAACGTCTACAACTACAATAATACGATATACGTAGGAAAATCATCAGGGAACCCGGTGATGAGCGATTACTTCACCAAGGCTTCGGGAGCCCCGCGCAACATTCATAATTATAATAATGTGTACTACAGCGTCGGCGATAAGGGATGGGACTTGACGGGTCAGACATTTGACTACAACGCATATTACGGAGGAAACACATTAGTGCAGGCTGATGCCCATAAGATAACGGACGATCCGAAATTGGTTGATCCCGGAAGCGGCGGCAATGGCATGGATACAGTGAACGGGTACCAATTGCAAGCGACTTCACCACTAATAGGCGCAGGCATACGCATAAACGATAACGGAGGAAGGGATTATTTCGGCAACCCGTTATATAATGGCGCTCCCGATATCGGTGCCCACGAATACGAGGGCAGTGTTCCACCGGCCGGGAACATGCCTGATCCGATCGTCATCGTTCCGAAACGGCCTGCCAGCACACCTGTCGACAATCTAGCTACGCAGGCAGCTGCAAGTACGACATTTCAAACGTCGTCTTCAGGACCGATTGAAAATATCATTGATAATGATTACGACACGGCATGGGAAACCGATACTTCGCCTTCCTTTCCGAACGATATCACGCTCGATTTTGGCGAGCAAACGCTTATGGCCAATCAATTGAAGCTTAATACAAGATACGGAAAGGATTTGGGTATTACGAACTTTGATCTTGAATACCGTAATGGTTCGGCATGGATTCCCTTACGCACCAATATCAATCTGACTTGGGATTTGAACACGGGCGCAAATGAGATCAAATCCGTGGAATTTCCACTTACTCGATTCTCTCAAATCAGATTGAAGGTCCATGACGGTGTTAACCCATCGGGGCGAATCGCACTGAACGAGCTTGAATTGTATAACAATCCTGAACTATCCAAAGATATGGTCACCACGACCTTTGCGACGGGGGCAGGCACCATTACTAACATCATCGACAACAATTTGAACTCTGCATGGGGAAGTACCGGAGATGTAACCTTTCCAGGTTATATTACTCTTGACTACGGCAATCATAGGGTACCGGTCAACAAGGTTACGTTAGTCACGTTTTTTGGGATCGGTCAGGGTATTACCAATTTTGATGTGGAGTATTTTGACGGTAGCCGTTGGGTGACGGCATTATCTGGCGCATCGGTGGAATGGAATCTGAACGACAGCACCAAAGAACGCCAGAGCGTTTCTTTCCCAACGGTAAACGCCTATAAACTTCGGTTAAAGGTGAATGACGGGAATCGGATATGGGGGAACATCGCGTTAAATGAACTCGTCGTTGAGCATATCGTTGATAACGTACCCGTTACTGGAATAATAGTGGATACACCGGAGCTTGTGTTTAATTCCTCTTCCGGCCGGAGTAGAGAGCTCCACGCAACGGTTATGCCGGATCATGCAACCAATAAAAATATTACATGGAGCACGAATCAAGGGCAGGTGGCAACGGTAGACGATCATGGCATCGTGACAGCCGTAGAGGAAGGAAGGGCTGTTATCACGGCAACGACGGAAGACGGCAATTTTCAGGCCTCCAGCCATATTACGGTGGACCGGACAGCTCCGGAGATCACGATATATCAAGTTGTAACATCAGAATATAACACGGGCGTGTTTCAACCCAAATTTGAAGTAGCGGACATTCTGTCAGGTGTCAACCATGCAAAAACCGAAGTCATCTTGGATGGAAACGTATTAACGGATTTAACTGATATTCCGTTATATATACTTGAGCAGGGTACACATACGTTTACGATAAAAGCAATTGATTTAGCAGGGAATTCATCTATACAATCAATAGACTTTCAGGTGAAAACAAGTTATGCCGCTCTTGAGGAGCTGGTTCAACGTTTCGCAGACGAGGGAACCATTGATAACAAAGGGATTGCTAACAGTCTGCTGAAAAAATTGCAAAAACAAAACCTTAGCAGTTTCATTTCTGAAGTCCATGCACAAAAAGGGAATCATATCTCCGCCGAGGTTGCGGAATATTTGTTACGCGATGCAGCGAAGCTCCTTAACCCATAGTAGATTGTTTATTACTGAGACTAAATGGAATCAGCGCCTGTTTCTTCAGAAACAGGCGCTGATTTGCGTGTATGGTAGAAAGGAGACGAGGGTGCATTCATTGAATATCCCGGGTATGATGATTAGGTAGTATGGGAGTAAATCATTATATTTATAGTATAATAGTTACTTCAATATGAGATGGGAAAGAGGGAACGAATGCCTACTATACTGGTTGCTGACGATGATGTGAATATTCGCGAACTCGTCTGTTTGTTTCTACGTAACGACGGATTCACAACGGCCGAGGCTGCGGACGGCAAGGAAGCACTGAACGTCTATGCATCAACGCATGTCGATCTCGTCGTACTCGATATTATGATGCCGATTATGGATGGCTGGACATTGTGCAAGGAGCTGCGAAGAGCCAATCCTGATCTTCCGTTACTTATGCTGACAGCAAGAGGCGAAACATGGGAGAAGGTGAAAGGGTTCGAACTGGGGACGGATGATTATTTGACGAAACCATTCGATCCGTTGGAGTTATTACTGAAACGATACAAGATTGGGTCTACACAGATGATTCAGTTCGGCAACGTTATACTGGATCGGCAGACGTATAAGGTGATGAGAGGGACGGAGTCGCTAACGCTGCCGCTCAAGGAGTTCGAATTGCTGTATAAGCTCGCCGGAACACCAGGACAAGTCTATACGCGTGAGCAGTTGATCGATCAGATCTGGGGTATTGATTACGCCGGAGATGATCGAACCGTAGACGTACATATTAAACGGCTGCGTGAACGGTTTGCGGCTACACCTGATTTTCGGATCGAGACGGTACGTGGTCTGGGTTATCGGCTTGAGGTTTACGAATGATCAGATCCTTATATATACGTGTGGTTCTGACATTTCTGGTCTCCGTCATCGCCGGCACGATTATCTCTTTTTTTATGTCCACCTGGATATTCGAAGACAAGCTTAACCAAAACGCTCAAATCAACTTACGCAATTTTGGACAAGATATCGTACAGATTTACAAGACCCTTCCGTTACGTGAAGCGGACTCGTTCGTGAGTGGAATGAAGCAGCTTGACTCCTATCATATTCGAATTTACGAAACAACAGGTCAGTTCCAATCTTACGGAAAGCTTAACGGACATAAATCTGCTACCGTAACAAAGGAGCAGCTTAAGAAAGTATTAGATGGGGGCGTTGTTCAGGACACTCCGAATGGTATTGCCACGGTTCTTTTGGGGCTGCCTATCAAGACGGAAATGGGAACAAAAGCGATGTTTCTGGAAACGCTCGCCCCGCCTTCTGCTTCTTTTGTGGTCAAATGGGCATCGATCTTTGCAATCTGTTCGTTGATTGTGGGAAGCTTGTTGATACTGGTTGCTTCCATATTCCTGGTCAGACCGATCAAAAAGCTGACAAAAGCAACCAAACGTATAGCGGCTGGAGATTTCAACGTCAAGCTGAATATCAAGCAAACGAGTGAGCTGGGGACGCTGGCTCGAAGCTTTGAGGAAATGATGCATGATCTTCAGCAGCTGGAGCAGATGCGCAGGGAATTTGTAGCGAACGTGTCGCACGAGGTTCAATCTCCGATCACCTCGATATCCGGGTATGCTCAAGCACTTAAGCAAGTAAACCTCGCAGATGACGAACGAAGTCGTTATCTTGATATTATCATCGCCGAGGCAAAGCGGATGTCCAAAATGAGTGATAGCCTGCTCAAGCTGAGTATGCTTGAATCACAGTCACAGCAACAGCGGCTTGTTACACTCAGCCTTGATGAACAGATTAGGCGCGTCATCGTGGCGCTCCAGCCACAATGGTCTGCTCGGAACATTCATTTTGAGCTTGATCTTCAGACCGTTAAAGTTATGGCTGATCATGACCAGTTGAACCAGGTATGGACGAATATCCTCAGCAATGGCATTAAATTTTCCAAGGATGGCGGCGTTATTAACGTGGCCATCAAGCAGGATATCAAAAACGTGACCGTCCGAATTTCCGATACGGGCATCGGTATTTCCCTTGAAGACCAAAAGCGTATATTCGAACGTTTTTTCAAAGCGGATCGTTCCCACAGCCGCAAGCATGACGGCAGCGGCATGGGACTTGCCATCGTTAAACAGATTGTATCGCTTCATCAAGGTGACATCCGAGTGGAGAGTGAACCAGGTCAAGGAACGACCTTTATTGTCACGTTACCAATTACAACACCAACTGTTAGTTAGAATTACGAAATGTCCATCCATCCGATTGTTGAAGAATTCAAATTCTCGGAATTACCCTTCTCCTTGCTACGGCTCACGTACAAGCTCTCTTGTATGTGACCGTGGCATTTTTTTGCTTTGTTCATACTCCGTTCATATTGACGTCATGGAGAGGACATCTTGATTGGTTAAGATTTTATTAGCGGCAATGAAGAAAGCCCAACAAACAGTCCAAGACAGGAGAAGATGACAGTGACACAACCAGAGATAAAGAAAACGAGGAATGGATCGAAGATAAAGAAAGTGCGAAAGATTTCACTTAAAATTATCGGAGCAATCGTAATCGCCATTGTTCTGTTTCTAGGTATTGTTTATATCACGAATGTGATCAGCAGCAATTCCGAGGCGAAACGAATAGAGCCCTATGGTCAGCACGTATCTGTAGACGGGAAAAATATGAATGTGTTAATTCAAGGCGAAGGCAAGGAAACGATCGTGCTTCTGCCAGGTTATGGAACAGCTGCACCAGCGCTTGATTTTAAGCTGCTCATTGATGAGCTATCTCCATATTACAAAGTTGTAGCGGTCGAGCCTTTCGGTTATGGATTAAGTGATGGAACTGAAAAAGAACGAACCACAGAGAATATCGTAAGTGAAGTTCATGAAGCTCTACAGCAGCTTAACATTAACCAATATATGCTCATGGGCCACTCCATTGCAGGCATTTACGGCATTGATTATGTGAACAAATATCCAAACGAGGTGACTGCCTTTGTCGGAATCGATAGCAGTGTTCCAACACAACCGGGTATGGATGTTAAATTCCCATTAAAAACGTTCGCATTTCTTAAAAATTCAGGTCTCCAAAGATTGGCGGTCAAATTAGGTGGTGACCCCTATGCTGAACTCCCATTTGATGATCACACCGTAGAGCAGATGAAAATGCTGTCGAATAAAAACTCGAATAGTTCCACGATGTTGAATGAAATGGAGCATATTTCTTCCAATTTTAAAGGGCCTCAAGGTTTAACATTCCCTAAACACCTCCCACTGCTTCTCTTTGTACAAGCGAATAATGCAGGTGTAGAAGGATGGATCCCTCTGCATGAAGGGCAGATCAAAGATTCGGTACATGGAAAAGTAATAACCATGGATGGATCACATTATTTACACCATACCCATTACAAAGAAATCGCTGAAAACTTTAGAACGTTTATGAAAGAAGTAGACGGAGTACCACCAACAAATTAACGAAAATATACGATTAGAATTGATTAATAGTGAAAAAGCCGGGGTTTCCTACTTTAAGGAATCCGGCTTTTTTTGTTTGATCAGTGAGTTATTTCTTGGATGGCGTATCCGTTTTGTATTCAATAACTTGTAATACTTTTGGTTCAATAGCTTTTAACATTTGTTCCATTGAAAGGTTGTTGTTCGGAATCTCTCCGTTAGCTTCACCTTGGATTTGTATATCAACCTGAGTTTTTGCAATGACATCCACAATTTGTTGTTTCGAGACATTTTTAGAGGCTGCGATCTCCACTACAGATCTACCTTTTGCTAATTCTTGTTTGAGTTCAATTGGGCTCATGTTTAGTAAAGAAAAGAGTTTGTCGTCATTCAAATAGGCATCTGCAAAATAATCTGGCTTGCCATTGGTAGTGAAGAAACCTTCTACTTTATGGTTTGCAGATTTCGTCTCACCCCCAATTAGAGAAACACTGATTGAATTGCCCTGAACGAATACCTGATATAAGGGTGTTTCTGACCCCTTTTGGGTGTAATTCAACATCAACGTTTTCTGATCCGGATTCTCCATTTTCTCCATAGCAAACTCGTACTCTTCCATGTTGCCATACATTTTATTCAGAAGATCATCAACCTTCGACTTGATGTCCTGATCCGTTAGAGCCGTGAGCGGCTTATCCTTAGGCTCCCAATTCTCTTGAATCACGTGTTCAATCTTACCCGACTTGCTGTTGGTATGAAGGGTGATTTTTTTGCCAATTCCCCCTTTTTCCTGGAGGATGATGCTGGTTTGGGTACCTTGAACCATGCTTGCCTCGATAATCTCAAACGATTTAGTTTCGGGAAATGCGCTATACAGCTTTTCGAGCGTTGCTCTCCCAACTACATCCGACTTGACTTGTTCAGCCGTCATCGGTGTTCTAGTCAGCATTTCAATCAGGGTAGGGGCAGCAAACGCTGCGGTTGGAATCAAAATGGCAGTAGCAACGATGCCGGCAATAAAACGTTTTTTCATGGTTTTTCCGCTCCTTTGTCGTAGCACATATTGTGAATAGGATTGCTCTATACGTTTGGAAATGGCCGGAGGACAATCCAACGTTTCTGCTTCTGTGCGCAGATGCTCTCGGATTTTACGTTCAATAGTCATTGATCTTTTCCATCCTTTCCGGGGGGAGATTCCATATGTTTTTTCGAAGCGCCTGGATGCCCGCATGATATCTGGACTTGACCGTACCCAGCGGAATATCGAGTATGGTCGCGATTTCCTCCAGCGTATAGTCGTGAAAAAAGCGGAGGATAATGACCGCTCGCTGTTTATCCGTCAGTTTTTGGATAGCCTGCGATATGAGTTGGTTCGTGCCGTCCATCAACACCGAAGGTTGATCCCAATGCGATTCTTCCCGGGCAAAGTCACGGATGCGCTCGAAAATTCGAAATCTCCGCCAGCGCTTGACCCGAAATCTCTGCACTTGACGGATGACCAAGCCGTGCAGCCAGAAATGGAAAGGTCGATTCGTGTCGTAATTGGCAAGAGACGTCCACATTTGCATATAAATCTCATTCATGACATCTTCCCGGTCCTGCGGATGATCCACCAGAAAGGAAACGGTCCGGTAGACGTCCTGATAGGTGGCATCATACATCGTACGAAACGCCTGTTGATCACCGTCTTTCATTTGTTTGAGTAATTGAAACATGTATTCACTTTGCATTCAGAGGGCCCTCCTGGGTAAGCGGCTTACACCCTGTATTGTCTCTCTATCAAAAAAAGGTTCGGTTTCTGTATTAATTTTTTTCGAGAACGAGTAGGACAACCCTGCTACTTTAACTATTATACAGTCCGTCTGCGTATGTCTTTCATTCGACTGTTCAGCTAGGTGGCTAGTCACAAAAGCCTTGTTTAGTTAGGAATTCATATTTAAGAATCAAGCAGATTGACGAATAATAGCGAAACTAAAAAAACTCGTATCCTTTCACGGATACGGGTTTTTTAATCATGGAGAGTTTTCGAGGTGTCAGATACCTTTCAAAATCAATTACGTCATGCAGGTAATGGCGAGATCATTGCAGATCTCGAAGAAGTGTGTAGATTAAACGTTAATGGTTAATATCGCATTTGTTCATAATGAAGGAGATTTGATTCTCCAATCGGTTGAGTTGTTCCTGTGTTTCTTGGCCTTCCGTACCCTGTTCCCGCAGAGCGGCAAGCTCTTGCTTGAGCCGATGGAGATCGTCGCCGGCATTCGCGCAGTTGTAGTCGCTTTTCCAAATTGTCGAGCATCATGGTTCCTCCTTGGTTGTAAGATGTTGTTCATCACTAGTATGGAGGATACTTCCAAAGTTATTCATGGTCCTCCGTTAAACGAGCTTTTTTCGAATCGCGCCCGAAATCAAGTCGATCAAGGTAATCATGACAATAATTCCGAGCAAAATAATGCCGACGCGGTCCCAATTTCGTGAGCTCAGCGCGAAAATAAGTGGTGTCCCGATGCCGCCTGCGCCGATCACGCCCAGGATGGTGGCGGAGCGGAGATTGATTTCGAAGCGGTAGAGGATATACGACAGAAAGCCGGGCAGTACCTGTGGCAAAACGGCGAACCGGACGATTTGCAACCGTGTCGCGCCAGCAGCGATCAATGCTTCGGTCGGGCCCGTATCGATCTTTTCCACCTCTTCGGAGAACAGTTTGCCAAGCATGCCTACTGAATGCAAACCGAGTGCCAGCACACCTGCAAAAGAGCCGGGGCCCACTGCCTTGATGAACAACAGTGCCATTACGATTTCAGGAAAGACGCGGATCAGACTGAGCAGCACTTTGCCTGATCCGGAGGCGAATATGGACCCGGTCATGTTGGCCGCGGCCCAGAAAGCGAACGGGATACAGATGACCGCCGAGATGATCGTCCCCAGAATGGATATAGCCAACGTATCCAGCAAGCCTCGCAGCAAATCCTCTCCGTCTGGTAAATAGACAAAATCCCAATCGGGTGAAAGCAAACCTGAGAAAATAGCCGTTGTCACCTGACCAGCCGTCTCCTTAATGCCAGAGTACGGAATACCGGAGAAGGCCCAGACATAAACGACGGCCAGCATAACGTAGATGAGCCAGCGGAGCCGGCTTTTTTTCGGTTGGGGAACGATGTCGTTCCATGATTGACTCATAACAATTTCTCCCGCAATTTCGCACTAAGATAGTCGATCAAGAGGACAACAATCAGGGTGAAGATGATGATCATGCATGTCTTGTCGTACTCAAAAAAACCGAGTGTCACTTCATAATAATGACCGATCCCGCCAGCTCCCACCAGACCAAGCACGGCAGCGGCACGGACATTGATTTCGAACGTGTACAGCGCATAAGAAGCGAAATGCGCCCGAACCTGCGGGACTGCACCGTACACGATCAGCTGTGGCAGATTTGCTCCGGCAGCGGTCATCGCTTCCAGCGGTCCAGGATCTATCGCTTCCAGCGCTTCATAGGTGAGTTTAGCTATCAGACCCAGTGAAAAGACGGATAAGGCAAAAATCCCCGGTAACGGACCGAGTCCTGCTATGGCCACAAATAAGGCGGCGAGCAGAAGGTCGGGAATCGCGCGGATCAAGTTTAGCAGAAAGCGAACCGGATAGGTGATCCACCGATTCTTGACCATGTTATCTGCACAGAGCAGCGCCACCGGAACGGCCAGGACGGTGCCCAGCGTGGTCCCGATCAGCGCCATGCGTATCGTTTCCAGCATGGCTTCCAAAATGTTGTCGAGATAGCTCCATTTCGGCGGGAACATTTCCCGCAGCAGGTCGAGCATATTCGGCAGACCTTCCACAAGCTCCATGAAGGAAGCGTCCGTCTGCAGCGCACTGCCCGAGACGAGAAGCAGCAGGAAAGCCGTAGTCATGTAATGCTTCAGTTTGCCAGGTGGTTTCGGGCGAAGGAGGGGAGATTGATCTGATGGTTCGAACGGCCCCGTTTCCATTTCCATCTTCATACAGCCGTTTCCTCCAATACCTCATTCTTGCCGAATGGCCGTCCGTATATTTCCGTAAACCGCTCATCCGTCGCTTCCGATACAGGTCCGTCAAAGACTACCTCCCCGGCGCGCAATCCGATAATCCGCGTAGCATACTGCCGTGCCAGATCGATCGAATGCAGATTCACGATCGTCGTAATTTCGGATTCCGCGTTAATTCGTTTTAAATCATCCATGACCTGCTTCGTGGTCAAAGGATCGAGGGAAGCAACCGGCTCGTCCGCTAGTATGATCTTGGCTTCCTGCGCAAGCACTCGGGCAATCGCGACTCGCTGCTGCTGTCCGCCAGACAGCTCGTCGGCCCGGGCATAGGCTTTCTGGACGATGCCTACCCGGTCGAGTGCCTGAAAAGCGAGATCTACATCGGCCTTTGGAAATCGGCCGAGCAGGGTGAGCAGGGTGGAGTGGTATCCGACGCGTCCGGCAAGCACATTGCGGAGCACGGAGGAGCGCTTCACAAGGTTGAAGCTTTGAAAGATCATGCCGATATCTCTTCGGATGCGCCGCAGCTCTTTGCCCTTGGCCGCTGTGATCGATTTACCGTCGATCACGATGTTGCCTTCGGTAATGTCGTGAAGCCGGTTCATCGACCGCAGCAGGGTCGACTTACCGGCGCCGGACAGCCCGACGATCGCCACGAATTCGCCGCGGCCGATCGTCAGATTGATATGGTTCAGTCCTTTGGTTCCATTGACGTAAGTTTTCGAAACGTTGCGAATTTCAATCATGGCACCCAGTCCCTTATCGTTTACTCGGTCTTAACCTTGTTGCCATATTCACGGACAATCTCGAAACGACTGTCATCGGATTTGACATAACCTTCATGCGTGTAAATTTCCGAGATAATCTTGTGGCCTTCTTCGTCCTGGCCGATCTCGATAAACGCGGTTTGCAGCTTCTCAATCCATTCCGGGCTCATATCGGAGCGCACGGTGATCGTATCGTTCGGAATTTTCTCCGTATAAGTCAGTACGCGTGTATCTTCAAATACGGTGGGGTAATCGTTCTTGACGACATTGCGGGCATCCTGGAAAATGGCAGCTGCATCGACATCGCCGTTCAACACGGCAAGGACGGCTTGGTCATGGCCTTTTACCGTAATCGGCTCGACGTCCTTCATCGGGTCGATCCCGTTATCCATCAAAACCGCCGCAGGCCACACATAACCGGCAGAGGATGAAACGTTTTGGTAGGCAATTTTTTTGCCCTTCAGGTCGGCTACGGATTGGATGGCAGAATCCTTTTTCACGATCATCATCGCCTTGTAGAAATCCACAAGCTCATCCGTAGGCTCGCCGGTTTCATCCTTAACGCCATAACGTTGGGCCTGCAGTATAACCTCAGCAGCGCCTCTCTCTTTGGCAAGAACATACGCGGTGGGCGGCAGGAAGCCAACGTCCACCTTTTTGGATGCCATCGCTTCTACAATCGTGTTATAGTCAGTCGATACGCTGACCGCAACGGGGATCCCGATTTTGTCGGACAGCAGCTTTTCGAGCGGCTTGGCTTTGGCTTCAAGCGTATCGGCATTCTGGGAAGGAACGAATTGGACCGTCAGTTTATCAGGGACATACCCGGTAGATTCTGTGGTCGCGCTGCTGTCTGTATTTGTGCCTTGCGAGTTCTCCTGCCCGGCGTTCGCCGCGGCTTTGCCGCCGGTGTCGGTATTTCCGCCGCCGCATCCGCTGATGACAGCGACGCACAATAACAGGGGCATGGTGATTTTCATCCATTTTTTCAAAACAATGACCTCCATTTATAAGTTAATGACATGTCTTACCTGCTCCACTATACGGAGGGAGTGTTAATGGTCTGTCAATGAAATGATAACTCTTTGTAAAGTTTTGGAATTTTAATATAAAACTGCATTTCAGTTGATAGAATGGCTTGAATATGTTGTGAACAGGAGAGATGGTATGAATCCGACAAATAAAATGACGATTACCGTGCTGGCCACCAGCGACTTACACGGACATCTGTACCCTACGGATTACCGGACACGGGACGAAAGGGATATGGGACTCGGCAAGCTGGCGTCCCTAATCCGTGAAGAGCGGCTCATCCATCCGGATCTGCTGCTGATCGATAACGGAGATTTGATTCAAGGCTCTCCGCTGGCTTCCTATGCAGTTAAAAGCAGAACGGATATCCATCCGTTGATTGGTGCGCTGAATGAGCTGGGCTACGATGCAGCTGTTCCGGGTAACCATGAATTTAATTATGGTATGGAGACGCTTGAAAAAGCGGTGCAGGATTCCCGGTTTCCTTGGTTGTCAGCCGGAATCCGGTTGCAGGATAGCAAGGAGCCCGCCTTTGGTAAGCCTTATCTAATCAAGCACATCGGTGGCATCCGGGTGGCGGTTCTGGGTGTGACGACACACTACATTCCGAGCTGGGAGAATCCGTCCCACATTCAGGGTCTCGAATTCCAAGACGCATTGGAAACCGTGAAGGAATGGGTGCCGCGCATCCGTCTGGAGGAGCACCCCGATGTGATGATCGTGGCATACCACGGCGGATTTGAGTGCGATATGGAAACCGGGGAGCCGGCGGAAAGCATCACCGGGGAGAACCAGGCTTATGCCATGTGTGCCGAGGTGAAGGGCATCGATGTGCTCATCACCGGGCATCAGCATCGGCTGCTGGCCGCGCAGGTCCACGGAGTGACAGTTGTCCAACCCGGCTTCAATGGACAGGCCATCGGCAAGATCCGTGTGGATCTGGTTAAGGCACAGGAACGCTGGATGGTTGTGGAGAAACGTGCCGAGTTGCTGCGACCGGACACTGGGACAACGACTGACACAGTGGTGTTAGCTTCCAGCCAGCAGTTGGAAGAACGGACCCAGGCATGGCTCGACGAGCCGATCGGACGAGTCGAGGGTGACATGGGCATATACGATCCTACAGCCTGCCGGCTGGCGGAGCATCCTTTTATCGAGTTTATCCATCGCGTGCAGATGGAATATGCGGGTGTCATCGTTTCATGTACGTCATTACTCAGTGAAGATTCCAAGGGGTTCGGAGAGATTATCACAAGACGGGATATCCTAACGAATTTCATATATCCGAATACGTTGGTCGTACTTCGTCTGACCGGACGCGACATCCGGGACGCGCTGGAACAGACAGCCTGTTATTTTACGGTCGGCCCAGGCGGGACTCCTGCCGTGAACCCGGCATATATGAAGCCGAAACCGCAGCATTATAATTACGACATGTGGGAAGGCATTGAATATACATTAAACATTGCATGCGCGCCGGGATCAAGGGTCAGCAGGTTGAAATATAACGGCGCAGACTTGCCGGGCGGGATGGAGCTGGATGTGGTCCTGAACAGCTACCGGGCCAGAGGAGGAGGGGATTACAGTATGTTCCAAGGGAAGAGAGTGATGCGGGAGATACTGATCGACACCGCGGAGTTAGTGGAACAGTATATCTCGGAGCGCGGAAGCATCCCAGCTGCTTGTAATCGCAATTGGAAAATTGTCATAGAGAGGCAATAGCTTGCTGGTGATTGTTAACTTAAGGAGAGGCTTTAAATCGATCAACATGTGTCACGGAACAGTCCTTACCATCGCGGCTTGCGTACAAATTTAATTAGCCCTCTTGACTTTATACCTAACTAGAGAGTTTATACTCTAACCAATAAATCAAGATAGAGGGTGAAAGCATTGTTTAAAATCAGCGAGTTTTCCAGGTTGAGTCGAATTCCGTTACAAACTCTGCGCTATTATGATCAGCTCGGAATCCTGAAGCCAGCCATGACCGATGAATCGACGGGATATCGGTATTATTACGCCGAACAACTACTGGAGATCAACCGTATCGTCATATATAAGGAATTGGGATTTACATTACAGCAGATCGCGTTGCTCCTTCATGAAGATATATCAACAGAACAGATTCGCGGCATGCTGAGGCTCAAGGAGAGTGAAATCGAGCGGCAGCTTAATATGGAGCGCTCTTGGCTTGTCCGGGTAAAAGAAAGAATGCAGCTCTTGGAACGGGAAGGAAAAGTAAATAAAAAACAAGAGGTTGTCTTGAAACGCGTTGAAGCCATGCACATGATCACGTATGCTTCCCAAGGCATCGTTGAGGATATCCCAAACCTTTTCGAAATGTTCGATGGGCTGCATGATGGCCGAGCCAAGTCTCTATTATACGGTCCGCAGACGTTGTTGTGGAACGTATCCGGCAGCAAGGAGCATGTGTTTGAGTTCGAAGCCGGTTATGCCGTGAAATCGGACACCTTCAAGCTGCCGGAGCATCTCCAGTATCGATTCCTGCCTTCTGAGACCATGGCCACACTGTTATTTCGCTCGGATTCGGCGTACTCCGAATCGGCCTGCCTGGATCTTGCCGAATGGATTGAGCAGCATGGTTATCTCGTTCGAAGCGACCAGCCCGGAAGAGAAACTTATGTGCCTTTATCAGGTGAGCCGGGGGTTTGTCTCATCGAAATTCAATTACCAATTGAATGCGAAGAGGAACGAGCATGAGTAATAAATGGATCGTTTATTTGCTTGCCCTGGCCGTGTTTCTCATTGGAACGATCGAGTACATCATAAGCGGAATTCTTCCCATCGTAGCGGAGGATCTAGGCATTGCGACGTCCACCGCTGGATCATTCGTAACGACATTCGCCCTTTCTGCAGCGATAGGCGCACCCGTAGTGGTCGCCGCAACCATCCGGGTGGACCGAAAAAAAATGCTTCTCGTTATGCTCGGCATATTTATTTTCAGCAGCTGTCTCGTCTATGTTAGTGACTCACTTGAAATGATGCTGATGACTCGAATGATCCAGGGACTCAGCGGTGGAACAGCCACGGTCATTGCTATGGCCGTAGCCACGCGCATGGTTGAAGAACGGAATCGGGGCCGTGCGATCGGCACCATATTGATGGGACTTAGCAGCTCCCTGGTGCTCGGCGTGCCGATCGGCACGTTCTTGAGCGAAACCATGGGATGGAGAACCTTATTCGTCATTGCTGGCTTGCTGATGGTGATTCCGTTCTTGACTGTCCTTTTCAAGGTTCCGTCCATTACGGAGCAAAAAGCCATTACACTTAGAATGCAGCTGTCGATATTAAAAGATAAAAAAATGGTGCTGGCTGTAGTCATTACGCTGTTCTATATCGGAGGATACTCATCGCTATTTACGTATATATCCCCCTATCTTCAGCAGAATAGTGAGTTATCCGCAACGGCGCTTTCCGGTATTCTATTGATCTCGGGGATATGCAGCTTTGTTGGCTCCAAATTCGGAGGGGGGATAGCGGATACGAAGGGATCCAGATTCACGATCTACGCCGGTCTGTCCATCCAAGCGGGAACGTTGCTGCTATTGTCTTGGTTCAACGGCTCGATCTACGCTGTTGTTCCATTCATCATGTTATGGATGGCCGCCACATGGGCGACATCTCCAGCACAGCAGTTGTACTTAGTTACCCTGGTCCCGCAATCGCCGGATATAGCCTTAAGCGTCAACACTTCGTTTATCCAATTTGGCTTCGCCCTCGGCTCAGGAATCGGCGGATTGGTGATCAGCAGCTCCTCCATTGACAATCTGGGTTGGTCCGGGTTTGTCATGGTTTTGGTGGCGCTCTTGCTTGCAGTTCGGTTGTTCGCTAATGATAAAAATAACTATGACAACCCTTGTCACTATTAGCAGATATGATGAACTTAAGGATGATCATCTTACATCCTATCCATCAAATATTGAACTTAGTTTCTTAGAAAGGGATGAATCAATCATGTATACAACCGTTTCTGATTTTATTACAGAATGGAAGAGGGAAGCAGAATTAACACAAAAGGTGTTAGACAGTTTGACGGATGAATCTTTACAACAGCAGGTATATCCTGAAGGCAGGACGCTGGGAAGAATTGCTTGGCATTTCGTAACGAACACCCCTGAATATTTGACTGAATTCGGGCTTGTTCTCGATCAGGTGCAAGATTCAGATGATGTACCGGCCGCGAAACAAATCGCCGAAACTTTTAGAAAAATAAGTTCAGAGGTAGCGACGGCTCTTGAAGCACAATGGACGGATGAAAGTTTAAAACAAATCCAAAATGCCTTTGGACGTCAGGAATCAAATGCTACCATCTTTATGGGATTGATTAAGCACATTGCTCATCATAGAGGGCAGGTCACCGTTCTTATGCGTCAGGCGGGATTGAATATCCCTGCGGTATATGGTCCTTCAAAGGAAGGTTGGATACAAATGGGAGTCGCAAACCCGCCGCTTTGAACATGAATGAACTCGGATATTAAGAACAAACACGCAATAAAGTCGCGAACAATGGTCATAACCCTGTCAAGTAGACAGTACAAAAAAGACATGATTTATGCTGCGACCGTTTCCCGGTATTCTACCGGGGAACGGTCGTTTAATTTTTTCTGGAATCGGTTCTGGTTATAGAACAGAATGTATTCATTCACTTGCTGTT
>NZ_JBNDYG010000087.1:0-16674 GCF_049893405.1 Paenibacillus sp. Dod16 | reverse complement strand
ACGCCCATTTGATTTGCGTATTCGGTCTGAGATAGAAGATCAGAGTCATACCCTTGAATTAATGCCAATTTGCTATCCTTAGTAAATTTAGTCATAAAACAACTGCACCTCCAACTGTTAGATGTGTCTAACAATTGGGGTGCAGTTCACCTTCATGGTCCGGCTTGTTTTCGTTTCTTTTTTATGGTGTCATCCGTTCCGAAATCCGCTTGGCCATCCACTCGTTTACGCCCCACAGATCAGTAACGGGAGCTTCTGTGAAGGGCAGCGTATGCATGTAACCGGAATTGGCAGGACCGAATTCAGGCGTCATGCTGGTATAGCCAAACCCTTGCTCCCTCCGGTATTGGACAATTCGATTCCACCACGTTTCAAATGCGGCCAGTTCCCGGCTATATTCGGGCGCTCCGGGATGGGGAACCTGCGGGCCCTGAGCGTAACCTACGCGGGCGTGAATATGGACGGAGCGGCGAATAGCGACTTCCATGTCTTCCGCATAGTCCTCCAGCATGGACTCCGTCACACAGCACCAGTGGCTGAAGTCAGCCGTAATGCTCAGCTCCGGGAACTCCTCAAGCAGGGTGCGTGTCGTCCATGGTGTGAACATCGCCCGCGATCGGTGGGTTTCATGGCCGATGGTAATGCCGACCTCTTGCTCAATCTTCAACGCGGCTTCGAAAAACTCCAACTGGTCCTCTATCTTCATGCCATCCCGAGCACTATGGGACACGATCAGTTTCGGATCGAAATCGGCAGCCCGGCGTACCTGCTCGGCGAAGGTTTCTTGATGGGGAACGGAAGTGACCACCTGGGCAATATAGTGAAGCTGCAGCTCAGCAAGCAGGTCTTTGAATTCATGTTCCAATTCCCGAGGAGGCAGCGGGGCTTCAATCCCCGTGTAACCGGCCTGTGCAGCCCGCGTCAATTGGTCCCTGTAGCTTCCTTCCATGCCCCATAGGGCTTTATACAGCTGAATATTCAATTCGCGAACGCTCCTTTTTCCCCTTCAGATTATTCGTTGACGAATTTCGTTCCGGCTATGTTCTTACCTCGGGCCAGCCACACTTTAAAGCCCGGGTTCTTATCCGGATAGACCAGCGCTTCCGTCGAGAAATACCGCATGGTGTAGCCGCAGCGACGGTACGGGCTAGTATTCGGCTCAGCGCCATGAATGATCCGCGAATCGTGAAGCGAGCATTCTCCCGCTTCCAACTCGAAGTAAACCGCTTGAGACTCATCGACGGAACCGCTCTTGATTTGGGTGTCGAATAAATTGCTTGCCCGATCTACTTCCTCATAATCCGAGAAACCACTATCGTGCGTACCCGGAATGACACGCATGCATCCGTTTTCCTTCCAGCTGCGGTCGATCGCCAGCCATACGGTGATAATCTTGTCGAAGCTGCTTAATCTGCCGTTCCAGTAGGCCGAATCTTCATGCCATGGCGTTGCACGTCCCACATGCGGATCTTTACAGATAAAGTGGCTGGACCACAACCCGATATTCGGGCCGATGATCGGTTCAACCAGATCCAGTACCTCATCGGATAACAGAAAGTCGAGCAGCCTTTCGTCACGGAAATGCGGCGTATCCAGCTCGTCGGATAATTTGCTGCCCTTCTCCTCCAGCTGCTCTTCAAAGATGGATGTCAGAACCTGCATTTTTTCGGTACTAAAGAGCGGCTTCTTGTACAGGTAGTACCCATGTTCCTTATAAAACTCAACCTCCTGCTGCGAAAGGGCTTGCGTTGTCATCATCATAACCTCCAGTCAAGGATAAATGCTGCATATCTTCGGCTTTCTCTGCCTTGTTGCGGTACTGGCGGGGGGACATTCCCTTTCGCTGACGAAACAACCTTTCAAAATGCCCCAATGTATTAAAGCCGGAAGCGTAACAAATTTCGGTAACGGGCAGCGAGGATGCCTGAAGCAGCGATTCGGCGAATTGCATTCTGACGTTTTGCAGATAACGTTGAAAAGACTGCCCCACGGATTTTGAGAAGCACTCGCTGAAATAAGTAGCCGAGTATTGGGCCTGGCTAGCTGCATCTTCCAATCTCAAATCCTCACGGAAATGATGATGAATATAGATTAGGGCCCTTTGCAGGTTTAAGTTGAGCTGCCGATCTCTCGTCCCGTTCGCGGGCAGGAGGCGATTTGCGGCGCTGCCACGATACAGATCCACCAACAGCCGCTGAAGCGTAGCCCGGATCGCGATCTCGCTGCCTTCCCGCCAGACTCCGTTCTCCTCCTTCATCCGTTCATAGTCGGCGAACACCCCCGGGAGCCGCTTCTCCTCAAGCTGTGCTTGCAGCAGAAGTTTCCCGCCGAATAACCAATGGTAGACGTTATCATCCATCATAGCTTCGGTGAAGATGAGATTATATATTTCAAGTGGTTCCTCTTCCAAGGAAACCAGCTCATGAAAATCGGCTGGCGTCAGCAAGAAGATGGTCCCGGAAGAGAGCGGATACGAGGAACCGTTGAGCCTGTGCTCGCCTTTTCCGGAAACCACATAACTCAGCTCGTAAAATTCATGCCAGTGCAGCTGGATTCTCCCCGGATGAACGCCGTGAAATACTTGAACAGGCGCGTGGGGCTGTAATCGGTACTCTTCATTGGTTAGCCTGGGAGGCTGCTTGGTTTCCACTTGAGACGCTCCTTTTCGCTTTCGAATTCACATTAACTTCCTCACTGATAAGCTGATCAGGCTAGAATCCGCTCCGAGCGATGTCCTGCCGGTGCGATTCGGCCAGCCGAGCAAAGTACCGAATGGCAAAATCCCGAAACAGCACCGCCGTATGCATGAGGTATCGGTCCTTGGGCCAAGACAAGGAGATGGAGCGTTTGCACCAGCTTTCTTCGAGCCGGAGCTGGACGACATCAGGTCCGGTTGACCCGCCCCATGTCACCACCGGCAGGAAGGCGACGCCCTGACCTGCTCGAATGAGACCGCGGACGGTGGCGGGATCATCGCTCTCGAATCGGATACGGGGAGTAAACCCGGCAAGACGGCAGAACGCATCGGTTGTTTCCCGCAGCGATTTACCCGGAGGCAGGGTAATGAAGCTCTCTTCCTTGAGCTCCTGCAAGCTGACATGGTTCCGATCCGCGAGCGGGTGCTCGGCGGGAACGGCAACCACGATCTCCTCTTCGAGCAAGCAGACCGACGCGGTTCCCTTTGGTGGTGTTGCGCCATCGGATAGGCACAGATCGAAGCTCGGCATATCTTCGAATGACGAAACATGCTGCTGCAATTGAAACTCTGCATGCGGCCATTCTTTGCGAAAATCGGCCAGTAGATCCGGCAGTAAATGTGAGGAGACGCGAACATCAAGCGTGATAACGGCGGAGACGCAGCCATTAGCATCCTGCAGCTGCAGCTTTCCGTCTTCCAGAGCTTGCAGCGCGATATCCACTTGGCGAAGAAACAGCTTGCCGTGCTCGTTCAGCCGTATCGTTTTATGCTCCCGTTCGAACAGCTTGGTTCCCAGCTCGGCTTCAAGCGACGCGATCATTTTGCTTAATGCCGGCTGTGATATATGCAGGCTATGGGCTGCCTTTGTCATATGCTGCATTCGGGCGGCAGTCTGAAAATATTTTAATTGCAACAGTTCCATACTGATCCCCACTTTCTACAATACATAACTCCCAAGTTATAATTAATATAATCTAATATATATTAGGGCTCATTAAACAAACAAGATATAATAATCTCATCTTGTAAGGATAGGAGACGATCGACTTGATCGTACAGACATTATCAGGAACAGTTGAAGGCGAAAATTTAAACGGTGCGTATGTATTCAGGGGCATCCCCTATGCGACCCCGCCAGTCGGCAAGCGCAGATTCAAGCCTCCGCTCCCTCCGCAACCCTGGCCGGGCGTGAGGCAGTGCAAGCCATTCGGACCTATCGCACCGCAGAAGCATAATCCGCAAAGCGGCATGCCGGAGCTTGTACAGTCCGAAGATTGCCTAAACTTGAATGTGTGGACACCAGCCGCAGGCGATAAGTTAAAGCCTGTCATGGTCTATATCCATGGCGGGGGATTCATATCGGGCAATGGAGCGGAGTGCGACGGATTTCGCTATGCAGCCGAGGATGGAATCGTCTACGTAT
This sequence comes from Paenibacillus sp. Dod16, assembly GCF_049893405.1. NCBI lineage: Bacteria > Bacillati > Bacillota > Bacilli > Caryophanales > Paenibacillaceae > Paenibacillus > Paenibacillus sp. Dod16. Next base: position 12,553 of record NZ_JBNDYG010000087.1, on the reverse strand, counting down.
CGATCAATTATCGGCTCGGCGCATTAGGTTTCTTGTATTTGGGAGACCTGCTGGGCAAAGAATATGCAACCTCCGGTAACAATGGCATGCTGGATATTGCGGCCGCCCTCCAATGGGTTCAGTTGAATATTACCGCTTTCGGCGGGGACCCGTCGCGCGTAACCGTCATCGGCAATTCTGCCGGGGCTAAATGCACGGCCGCACTTTACGTGATGGAAGCGGCACAGGGCTTATTTCACCGGGCTATAGCCCAAAGCGGCGCAACGCAGTCGATACGGGATTGCCAAACCGCCAATGTCACGACTCTCCGGCTGCTAGAAGAGCTGGGATTATCTCAAGCGCAAGCGCATCAGCTGCTTGAACTTCCTACGGAGAAAATAATCGAAGCGCAATCGGCGATCGGCTCCGATACCTCGCGCAGCCTGCATATGTTCGGCCCGGTATCCGATGGCCATGTTATCCCCGTAGATCCCCTGGCGAGCCTAACCGGCAGCATCGGTCTGCCACCGCTGCTGATCGGCACGAACGAGGATGAAGCAGCCATCTTCATTCAGGATGATCCCGTGCTCCAATCACCGGCTTTCGAGACGCTCGAACGATTCTTCGGAGCGAATGCCGCTGTCGTGTGGGATGCTTATGGTCGTTATAACCAATCGATGTCATCGTGTGATGCTTGGAACAAAGCGCTAACCGAGCATCTATATACGATTGGAGCGATGCAGTTCGCAGAAGCCGTGGCATCATCCGGAACATCGGTATGGATGTATCGGCTTCAATGCGGCGGCACACTCGGCGCGATACACGGTTATGAAGGCAGTCTCATCCATGCGGCGTTACCCCACAATCCTATGTCCGAAATGCCCAGCAATGAGGATCCATATGCCGTAGCAGCTGAGAGTTATGCACTGGCAAACGCCATGAGGGAAGCATGGGTTGCATTTATACAAAGCGGAGATCCGAATATCCATGCGCTGCCGGCTTGGCCCGTCTATGGAAGCGGGCACGCCACCATGGTTCTGGACAAGATTTGCTGCGTTCGCGATGACCTGCCGGTTCCGGCCGGGATCAGCGTTCCTCATCAGGTTTGGAGGATAGTCTGATGCAGTTGGTCGATATTGCCCTCGCTATGGTGCTGCTCGGACTCCTTCTCGGTTTTGTGGGCGCAGGGGGCTCAGGTTTCATTATATCCATCCTAACCGTCGTATTCGGTTATCCCATTCATACCGCGCTGGGTACCGCACTGGCGGCGATGTTCTTCTCGTCTCTTTCCGGTTCTGTCAGCCATTACCGAGAAGGGAACATGGCACTGAAGACAGGGGGCGTCGTCGGCTTGGCCGGTGCGGCAGGGGCATGGGTCAGCTCGGGCTGGTCCTCGCTTATTCCCGAGGATAAGCTGGGCTTCATGACATCCGGTATGCTGTTCGCCTCTGGACTAGCCTTATGGTTCAGGATGCTGTACGTCTCACGTCGCACGGAGGCTTCCGGGAACCCGGTGCCACCCGTCGTCCATGACTTCCGATACTGGCTGCAGGCGCTGCTAATCGGACTCATCACCGGCGCCTTATCGGGGCTGTTCGGAATCGGCTCCACCCCGTTCATCCAGTTAGGGCTTATGCTGATCCTCGGCATGTCGATGCGTATTGCCGCCGGCACGACCATGCTGGTCATTATGCCAATCGCACTGGCAGGAGGAGCCGGGTACTTCTCGATCGGGTACCTGGATGTTCAACTGCTCACCGCTGTTGTGATCGGTACGATGTCCGGCTCGTATGTGGGGGCAAAGTTTACGAAGCGGGTACCCGTTGTCTGGCTGAAAACCTGCATGGTCCTCACCCCAATGATGGGTGCCGCCATTCTATTGCTGTAGAGTTTGCCCGACCCGTCGGGGAGTTGATAAGCAAACTTGATCTCTAAGTGAATTGCTGCGCAATCCCCCATTCATGACCTGACGAGCGTTTCCAGCGAACACATTCGTTTTATCCGTCTTCGCCGATCATTTGCAGCTCAATTTGTTTCATTTCATAAAAATATCCCTGCTGCTCCATCAGCTCTGAATACGTGCCCGCTTCAATAACCCTGCCATGGTCCATGACCAGAATCCGGTCCATCTCTTCCAAGCCGGTCAACCGATGGCAAATCAGAACAAGCGTATCGTTAACCGCTTGCGCCAGCAGATGCCGAAAAACACGCTGCTCCGTAACGTAATCCAGCGAAGACGTCGGTTCGTCCAGCAGCCATAACCGTCCTTCTCGGAGCATCGCCCGGGCCAAGGCTAAGCGCTGCTTCTCTCCCTCCGACAAGTTCTCCCCCTTTTCATACACCCTATCGTCCAGGGACTTGTTCGGCAGCTGCACTTTATCCAGTATATCCGACAACGCTTGATCGGAACGATGTTCCTCGTTCAGCAGCAGGTTGTCCCGAATGGTGCCCCGAAAGAAATGACTATGCTGCAGCACAACCTTTGAGGCTTGCCAAATGCTCGCTTCATCCAGTTCCATAACCGAAGTATCATTTAAACGAATCTGGCCGTCTGTCGGCGTGCGCAGCTTGAGCAGCAATTCGATGAGGGTTGTTTTCCCTGATCCGCTCGGACCGACAATGGCGGTTTTAGATCCCGGTGGTAAGTAGAGGGATATGTCTTTCAGCGCTGGGCGCCATTCATCTTCATATTGAAAGGAAACACCGCTCAGCTCAATGGAAACGGCTTTCTCGATAGGCAGGACACCGCTTGGCTGCGGCGGCAGCTTATCTGCGGCGTGAACCGTTTCCGCAAGCCGAGCTGCCGCATGTTCGCTATCCAGCTTATAAGCAGGCAATGTGGCCATTGGCGCAGCTTCTTCAAACACCGTAAGCGAAGCCATGACCAGCATGGCTAGAAATACGCCGGCAAGCGAGCCATCCATAATTAAATAGGCGCCAAGAATCAGTACGCCCCACGAAATCAGATATGTTACAAAAACATGCAGCGATTGCCCGCACAGCAGATGCCGGGCTGCCGTTTGCTGTTCCGCTGCCAATGCGGCGGAGGCACGCTGCAGCTGCCGCTCCCGCTTATTCATTTGCCCGTATACTTTCAAATCGCGGAATCCGTATAGCAGCTCGGTCACTTCTGTGGAAAGCGCCGCTCGTTCTTGGCGCACGCGGCCATGTATCCTTCTCTGTCCAAGGAGAACAAGTCCGGGAACCACAAAAGCCGTTGCCAGCATCCCGAGCACAAACAAACAGGCAATCCAGAATGAAAAGGCGGACGTAAACAAAACCGTAGCCAGAAACACCATAACAACAATGACAGGCGGATAGGCGACGCGCAAAAAGTAATGCTGTAAACTCTCCACATCCCCAACGATCCGTGCGAGCAGCTCTCCGCTCCGCTTTTTACCCAATATCCCCGGCGTCAAAGGAACCAGCTTGGCAAAAAAGGATGTCCGCAAACGGCTGAGCAGAGAGAATGTCGCCCGATGGGAATACAAGCGTTCCGCGTAGCGGCTTGCCGCCCGCAGCAGACCCAGTATTTTTACCAGAGACGTCAGCACAATCAAGGTATAAAGCGGCGGAGCAAATACAGTCTGGGAGATCACATACCCGCTTGCAGCAAAAAGGCATACACCTGCAATGCCGGCAACGAATCCTCCGAGGATGGCGATGGCAATATCCTTCCGTTCCTGAATCATCGCCTTGGTTAAAATAGCCAGCTCATTCATGCGAGTCCCCCTTTCCGCTGCGCATCCACCAGGTCAGCATATTGGGGCAGACGCGCTAGCAGCTCATCGTGGCGCCCGCTGTCCAGCAGCTCTCCGTTGTCCATAAACAATATCCGATCGGCATGCCGTATCGTGTACAAGCGGTGCGCCACAGTAATCATGGTCGCCTTGCTTGCAAGCTCGGCAATGGACCGCTGCAGAACACGTTCGGTGTGCAGGTCCAATCCGACGGTGGGCTCATCAAACAATATAACAGAAGGCCGCTTCAAAAAAGCGCGGGCCAGCGCCAGCCTTTGCTTCTCTCCGCCTGACAATCCCCGGCCCCCTTCGCCGACAAAGGTGTCATAGCCCTGCTCCAACGCGGCTGCAACCGCAGCAAGTCCGGCGGCCTCCGCCGCCTGCACGACTTCTTCCCTGGTGACGTCCCTACCGGCGCCAATCGTAATATTGTCGGCAAACGTGCCGGCAAAAATATACGGATGCTGGGTAATGTAGCTCACATGTTCAAACCATGAAGCTTCATCGTATTTTGTGAGCGGACGTCCATTCACCAGCACTTCTCCCGACGTTGGCGCAAGCAGCCCGGCCATGAGATGCAGCATAGTGGTTTTGCCGGATCCGCTTTTACCGACGATGGCGATTTGCTCCCCTGGCCCAAACGACATGGAGCCGGCAGCAAGCTCGAACGAATCCGTTGCATACCGAAACCGGACATCCCTCAGTTCGATGGTTGGCGGCATCCGAATCAAACCCAAATCGGCTGTCCCAGACTTATCCGCCATATCCATCGGATCGACCTGGTGTGTTCTGTCCTTTTTCCCGGCCTCCTCTTGCCCATCTGTCACTGCTCCTGCTTCCCTTGTTTCCGTAAGCATCTCCTCTACTTTTCGGACAGCCCCCATGCTGGTACGACCGCTGTGAAAGGCAGTTCCGGTGTTTTTTAACAGGCTGTAAAACTCGGGCACCAGCAGCAGGATCAAAAAGGCGGTGTGGAAGGAAAGCGACTTGAAAACCAGCAGCTGCAGCGCCAGCTCAAGCGCGACAACGCCAATGCTAAGCATGACGATGGATTCCAGCATGAAGGTGTTGGTAAACGCAATCCGTAAAATGCCCATCGTTGCATCCCGGTAGCCAAGGCTGCTGCGTTCAATTTCCTGCTGCTGATGATTCGTTCGTCCAAACAGCTTGAGCGAAACCAGCCCTTGAAGAGAGTCGAGAAACGTACCGGAAAACTCGGCCAGCTGTGCGAATTTCTCCTCTGATTTGTTCTTCGTTTTCAGACCCACAAGCACCATAAATATCGGGATAAAGGGAGCGGTAAGCAGCATAATCAAGCCGGAGTTCATATGCTCCGTAAAAACAACCACCAGAATCAGGAGAGGAATGATGGCGGCTTCTATCATACGCGGCATATATTGGCTGAAATAACTGTCCGCCTCGTCCACGGCATCCAGTGCTACACTGACTTTTCCGCCCGTTTGTCCACGAAGCGTTGAAGCTACGGAAGCGTTAGCCAGCCTACGCAGCACCGCTGCTCGCATCTCCGTCTTGGCGCTGGCAGCCATGTTCAAGCCGATGACCCCGTTTCCATAAGACAGCAGCGTCCGCGCAGCCATCACGGCCAGCAATGCGCCAAGTATGGCAGCTACCGACGAAAAGGAAGCCCGCTGCACAAAAATCCGCTGAACCGCTTCGGCGAGCAGTGCGGCCTGGCCTGTCATGGCAGCACCGAGCGCAAGCGACATGAACCCCAAGAGTATCAGCCGTTTCCTTTGTGCGGACATTTGCTGGGATAACAGACTGGTTTTCCCCTTCAAAATAAACTCCCCTCCTTTTCACTAAACCGATGCAAGCACCCCTACATGAAGATACCCAAGCCCCGATTATTTTTTGCCTTTTACATAATCCGCATCAAACAGAAAGAGCCTGAAGACCAGTATAAGGGACGGAATCAGCAGGCATAGGCCGCCGATAAAGGCTGCCACAAGCGCAGCGCCCATCGACTCATGCGTGGCCCCGCTCTGAATGGTAATGTAAGGATCCAGAATATAAGGATACTGCCCGATGCCGTATGCAAAAAATGCACAGAAAAATTGCAGCATGACACAAATAAAAGCCAGTCCGTAGCGGCGTCCTTTGTAGAGCAGCCATATGGCTGCCATGAAAAAACCGACGGAAAGCGCCAGCAGCCACCATAAATCCATCATGTTTTGATAATGCCGCTCATTATGCTGACTGAGGAAAATAAATGCCGTGAGCGCGGCAATAATGGTGGGCGTACTCCAAAACAGTGCATATGTGCGCACCAGCTTTAGCGCTGGCTGATCGTCCGCCCGGGAGGCGTAGAAGGCCAGGAACGATCCGCTTATGAACAGCACCGATACGATGGCCAATGCAACGATGCTCCACGACAACGGACTGGTTATGAGCGTCCAATATTCCAAAGAAACAGCCCCGCCTCTATCCACAATAAAACCGCCTTCGGAAAGCGTTAATGCGACCGACAAGGAAGCCGGAATCAGCAAACCTGTGGCCCCGTATAAAAACAGATACACGATGTTTTCTTTGGAGCCGTAATTTTCAAACGCGTAAAAGGAGCCGCGGATCGCCAGCAGAATAATGGCGATGCTTCCCGGTATAAGCAGCGCAGAACCATAATAATAGGCCGTGTCCGGGAAAAACCCGACGATGCCGATAAAGAAAAAGACAAAAAACACATTGGTAATTTCCCAGACCGGCGATAAATAACGGGATATCAATCGATTGATCAGGTGGTCCTGCTTCGTCAGACGGGCATAAAAGGCAAAAAAACCAGCGCCGAAATCAATGGAGGCTATAATTAAATAACCGTATAAAAACAGCCAAAGGACGGAGATGCCTATCAACTCGTAATCGATCATACCGGCTCACCCTTTCCCGTGGAGCGTTTCTCTTTCACAATCTCGTCCAGCTCGGCTTCCGCCGGTTTATTACGGAACAACCGTCTCAGTACAAAGACACACATGGTCCCCAGCGCAATATACAGCAGCAGGAAGAGGAAAAAGAGAATCCTCACATTCGGTGAAGTCGTAGCTGCCTCCTCTACGCGCATATATCCGCGGATTATCCACGGCTGCCGCCCGAGCTCCGCATAGAACCAGCCCATTTCAACGCCCAAAAATGCAAGGGGCGCACTAAAAACAATGGCCCGAAGCAGCCACTTGTTGAGCTCATTGCGTCTATTCCAGAACAAAAACAGGAAATACAGGACCGCAACGGCCAACAGAACAAAACCGATCCCGGCCATGAAATCAAACAAATAGTGGACAAGCAGCGGCGGCCTTTCATCCAGCGGAAACTCCTCCAGCCCTTTTACCTCGGCATCAAAGTCTCCAAAGGCCAGGAAGCTGAGCGCTTTCGGAATATGAATGGCTCCCATGACCTTCTGCTCCGCATTAAGCCAGCCCAATAATATTAAATCCGCACCGCTTTCCGTTTCAAAATGCCATTCTGCAGCGGCCAGCTTCTCTGGTTGATGCTCTGCCAGAAACTTGGCCGACATATCCCCGGCTAAGGTTGTCAGCATGCTGAACACCAGAACAACCCCCATCATAAGTTTCAATGCTTTTTTGTAATATGCCGAGGCCCCTTTTCTCAGAATAACGTAGGCTGCGATACCCGCCAGCAGGGCAGCGCCCGTTAAATAGGCCGAGGTTAGTACATGGAATACTTTTGAAGGCGTCGCCGTATTCATCATCGCTTGCAGCGGGTTAACCGCCGTAAAGTGGCCTGCCTCCATGACAAAGCCTCCAGGCTGATTCATGAATCCGTTCACCGTCGTAATAAAAATTGCGGACATGCCTGCCCCGGCAACAATCGGAATCGTCAGCAGCCAATGAGTATACGGATTGCGGAACCGATCCCAGGTGTACATATAAATCCCCAGGAATATGGCTTCAAAAAAGAATGCAAAAACCTCCATAAATAACGGGAGCGCGATGACATTTCCCGCCACTTGCATAAAGTTCGGCCATACAAGCGCAAGCAGCAGGGAAATCGCTGTTCCAGTCACCACGCCAACCGCCACCGAAATAACGAATCCTCTCGTCCACCTTTTGGCCATGAGCATGTAATGGGGATCCTTCTTACGTATACCAACGAATTCGGCAATGGCAATCATTAACGGAACACCGACGCCGACCGTGGCAAAAATGACATGAAACGCCAAGGTTAGCCCCGTCAGCCATTTGCTCCACAGCACCGTATCTATAACCACGAGATCCTGCCTCCTTTCAAACCCTGTTCATTCGTTTGTCGGGATTAACCCTAATAAGTACATACCCGATATTTAAACGTTATTATAACGAAGGAATATCACAAATGAATCACGAAAGCCTCTCGTTCAATAAACAATCGAATCTTTCCGACAACTCGGTGAAAATCAAGAAAATCACTCCATCGAGTCATTGTTCTATTAACCGATGTATGGTATTTGAAGCTGCTGGGGCGTAAGCGGGACTACGGCTTGCGAATGCATTATTGTCGTCGTCAACCATTCATGCTCATCTATTTATACAGTCGATACAAAAGAAAAGTCCCCGTTAATTCGGGGACCAGGCACTCTTCGTTATTCCTATATAAGGATGTATTGCTGTTTATTCAGGCGTGTCTTGCAGGTCTAACCGTAGAGTCTCTCACGATGAGCTCAGGGTCAATTCGAACATTGCCCCCGCGTTCCATCGTTCCATCCATGCGCTTCAGCAGCATATCCGCTGCGGCAAGCCCAATCCGGTCAGCAGGCTGCCGGACCGTTGTCAAATGGGGGCGCAGCTTGGATGAGATATACTGATCGTCATAACCGACAATGGCTACCTGTTCCGGGACCCGGATGCCTTCTTCCAAAAGAGCGTTCAGGACCCCGAGCGCGATATTGTCGTCGCCTGCGAATACGGCGGTAGGAAGTCGTCCTTCCCGCAGCCATTTGCGGCAGACATCATAGCCAAAGTCGATTTCGAAATCGCCCTTAATCATTTCGAACGGTGCCAGGCACTTTTCCTCAAGCGCCTGCAAAAAGCCGCTGCGACGTTCTCTCGTGCTGCGGAACATATCCTGCCCGCTGATATGCGCAATGGAGGTATGGCCGAGATCGAGCAGGTGCTTCGTTGCGTTATAGCCGCCTTTGTAGTTGTCTATGGTGACGGAATAAGCGTCATTATCCGGCTTCTGGTTGTCTATCAGGACATAAGGGATATTTCGGCGTTTCATTTCCACGATATAGTTGTCTTCTTCTAGCGGCGAGAGCAGTATCAGTCCGTCCACGCGGTCTTCCTGAATCAAATAATGGGCCTCGTCGGAGCCTATACCCGTAGAGACCGAAATGGCCAGGAAATAACCGTGCAGTGCCAGCACCTCATTCAGCTCCTTGACCACAGCGTCGAAGAAAGAGTCCTGAAGGGTAGTTACGATTAACCCAACGATTCCTGTCTTACCCCGTGCTAAACTCCGAGCAGCGGCATTGGGACGGTAATCAAGCTCCTTGATGGCTTCCAGAACCTTTAGTCTGTTCTTCTCCCGAACGGATTCGGCACCGTTTAAGACACGTGAAACCGTCACGACGGACAGTCCTGATTTTTTTGCTACGTCAAATATACTAACCTTCATTGTTTATACTCCTTGCGACATATTTTCCGTACGTTTACATTGACTTAACACTAGTATACATGTACGGAGCCTGGCCGCGAAGCTAATATAACAAAAGCACCGCCCCTTTCGGGACGGTGCGATAGATTGCATTAACGTTTGATAATTTCCATGACTTTTTACTGAGTCGTCGGCATCACTTTTTGACAGCGCCATCTACAACTCCTTCTTATACTTTATTCCTTTAAACAATGGCCCGCGCCCTCTACGATGGGCATAGATACAGATTCGGCATGCTCCCTGTTTTACAATTAAAAAACCTTCCAATGATCGAATGACGATTATTGGAAGGTTTGCATTTCCCCGAAGACCACAACCCTGCGGCTATCTATTTGCGAACGACCGTATAGCCTTTATCCTGCAGCAGCTTCACGATGCCATGCTCACCCAGATAGTGGGCTGCGCCAACCACGATGAAGTACTCTTCATTTTTGCCGTTTTTCAGGTATCCGTCGATTTTCTCGGCCATTCCGACGTTTCGGTCAATCAGCATCGCTTTATTGTATTCCTCGTCAACGGCCATACTGTTGGTGAACTCCAGCAGCTCCTCATCATTGCCCGACTTCCACATATCACCTAATTGCTCGACACTGTCATCCAGTACATCGAAATTGTCCAAGACGATGTTGAGATTCTTCTCCTGCAACTCTTTGGAGAAGCCGTTAAACATGCCCAGCTGCAATTCGTAAGATTCCAGCTCGATGACCGGAATTTTGCGCTCGATCGCTTTCTGAACGAAATACAGATCGATTCCTGCCGCGGCTTCGTATCCAGCTTTCACTGCTTTCAAGCTGCTGATCGTGGATTCCGCTACCCAAGGCTTGAATGCATCTAAGGCATTCGGCTGCATGCCGCTCTCCGTCAGGATTTTGCCGAGTTTGGCGTACGTCTCGCTGGACACATGATCCTTGAGCGTTGTTCCATCTTTATACATCCCCATATCCATGATCAGCTGCTGCTGAGCTTTGTCAGCTGCTTTGCTGACATCAACCTCGACACCGAGATAGTCCGCTTCGGCAAAGGCTTCCTCAAACTCCGGACGTAGCGGGTAAAAGCTGTCATCCGCGATGTGCATGGAGCCTACCAGATAAACGGTATTCCCGTTGCTCTCCACTTCCCACATGAAGCCGCGGCCACCTGTTTGAGCGACCTCCGTTACTTTGGAAACCAGCACAACGGTGCGTGTTTTCGCATCCCAGCTAACCTTATAACCCGCAGCGTCCCCAACAACCCGAATTGGCGCATACGTTACGCCATTGATTCGTTTCAGTTTGCTTTTCAGCGTAATGGTTTTGCCGTCCACAACCACGCGGATCGTGTCATCTGCAGCATCCGTCAGTTTCACATCCATCGCCTGGAGCGTTGTTCTGAGCGGAACGAGCGTTGTGCCCTTATCAATAACCGGTGTGCCAAGCGAGTATTTAACCACTTCGTTATCCACTTTTACTGCTGGCTGCTGTGGAGCAGCCATGGCAGGCACTGCCGAAGCAAGCAAACCTACCGAAATCGTGAGGGACAATATCATTTTTTTCCAATTTTTCATTTATGTAATCTCCTTTATGTTGGTGTAATCGGGTGCGATTCAGAATAGCCGTGCACCTTGCTATTTATTTTATGGGGTTATGTTCGCCATACCGCTGTCGGTATGGCGCCCCCCTATATCTTCTACTTCTTTGCACCAGCAGCCCATAAGCCTGCTACAGCGATCACGGCAACTGCTCCCATTAATCCTTCTTGCATGGCATCCTTTAGCGCAGAATCTTATCTGTGAGTAATATCTACAAATGAGACTTTAAAACGCTGATAAGAAGCAATTTTATAGCTACTACTGAGATTTTCATTATCTACCATTGAGACTTTCTGTAATTACCATGTTTTCTAATGAGAATAACATTATATTGCTGTATTTATAGAAAAGGTAACCGACAAAAAGAACTGGCTGCCTTCAAAAGGTTATATTGACCTGTCGTGTTACGTTAGTTTAAGATTTTGTTTTCTACATATAACCTCATAAATTCATCTGCAAATTTCCTTACAAAGTCTCGGTCAAGTGCAGTAGCTAAAGTCTCATCATTATTTCTAGCATTTTTACTCCAATTATATGAACCATGCATTACAAACTCAAAATCAATTATACAGAATTTATCATGAAGTCTATTTTTACCTGCTAATGGAACCTTCACAGTTTCAAAATCACTTTCCAATCTAGTCATCAAGAATCTATTTGTCTCTTCATCTGAAGTAATAATTCGAATTTGAACACCAGCTTTTTTTCTTAATATTAACTCTTCATATATCTCAATATCAGTAAACCATGCTACAGCAATCCAAATCGTATATTTTGCATTTCGAATACCTTGAATGATTGTATCTTTTATATCATCAAAGACAGCATCGTGTTCAATAGTATCTACATTATCAAGTTCAACAGGTTTTGGCTTTATATTTAATCCCCAAAATGAATATTCTGGCGTTTCTATATATACTATTGCCGCTAACTTTTCAAATTCATTTTTTAACATTTTTGCCATTTTAAACATAGGAACTGGTACTCTTAAATCTAAAAACTCCTTACGTTGATTAGAGACCTTCGTGTAATCACTTGTTTTACGATACTTGATCATGGAGTGTCTTAAAATACCAAGTAGTTCATCTTTATTTTTATATGCATCATCATATTTCACTGTCTCTATCATTGTTTTCAAAAATATTTGTTCGTCCATATTGTCCCCTTTTCTTTATCTGACTTGTTATATTTTAACACAAATCTTTGATCAAAACTGCCCATTAGCTTAAAGAAAAAGCAACCGATCGAATCGAACGGTTGCCTCCTTATCTTATTCAACTATCGTTTCCCGTTAGCTTAATAATCACTCGGTAGTTATCTATAATTCAAATCTTTGTTTAATGATATTCGCGACTTCCTCTGGACTTAAGGCTGAATTATTTATTTTAATGTAATTCTCCCTTTTGATTTCACCAACATGAGAATTCAACCTATTAGTTGCCATCTTATTTATAAGATCACGTTCAGAGAAATCGATATTCCTTTTAGTAGGTTTGTGTTTAAGTCTGTGAGGATTTTTGTTACGCTCTAGTCTAATTTCCAAGTCTGCTTCTAGTTCAACAAAACAAACTATCCCGCCCTTTGATTCGAATATCTGACAAACTTC
>NZ_JBNDYG010000086.1:0-15219 GCF_049893405.1 Paenibacillus sp. Dod16 | reverse complement strand
AGCAAGTGAGCGAATACATTCTGTTCTACAACCAGAACCGATTCCAGAAAAAATTAAACGACCGTTCCCCGGTAGAATACCGGGAAACGGCCGCAGCTTAAATCATGTCTTTTTTGTACTGTCTACTTGACAGGGTTATGACCATAATGATCGGCTTTATTTGACGTTTATTTTATGATTTCACTTATTTCCTTTAAATTTTCCGCAAACCCGATAAAGACCTTATTATCTATGACAATCGTTGGAACGATTTGTTTCCCCGTTAAGTCTTTAACTTCCTCGGCATACTTTGCATTCTCTGCACAATTGTATTCTGTATAAGGCACATTTTGTTCAGTAAAGTATCGTTTTGCATAATTGCAGTCGCTACATGTCGGTATCGTATAGACTTTGATCGGTTCCGTCATCGTTCTCACTCCTTGTTTTCCTTAATTCGTTACTTCATAGCCCTTACTCCGGATAACTTCCTGAATATCGTTCAACTGTAATTTCGACTCATCATATTGAACGTGGACAGTACCTTCATCAAAATCGACTTTGCCTTCAACACCGATCTGATCAAGGGAGCCTTCTATAGATTTGACACAGGAACGACATGTCATTCCATCAACTTTTATTTTTGCTTCTTGCATTTTTTTCACCTCCTTTCACGTTTTTACTATGCGAGTTTTTGCAGTTGTTCGATCGTGACACGATCAATGAATCTGCTGAATTTTTCTTTTGCTTTTGCATTTGCTTTATAATAATCAATAATCGCTGTTATAACAGGTGCAAGGCGATCTTCTGTGAGTCCGGATATTAAAAGTTTGGCAATCCTAGTTTTAAGGCCCTTGGGCTCACCGCCGACGTAAATATCGAACTTATCCCGCATTTTTACGATGCCAATATCTTTGAGCAAAGGTTCACTCGTACCCAGGGCGCAACCCGCATAACCAATCTTCAAAGGTGTTGGTGTATTTATCCCCGATATAACTTCATTTAGGGCACGAGCCGTTTCTAACCCCGCTGTTTCTGCCCCTTTACAAAAATTGCAGACGATCAAACTTTTGGTAACAGAGCCTGCAGGATACACTTCAAGGCCAATTTTCTTTAATTCCTCTTCAATACGATCTTTCTGGTCAATAGGAATATCCATATAAAGTTGCCGGAACGGCGTCATTTCAATTTTGACGTCATCCCCCCCGATGCTCCCTATTTTGGAAAACTGCTCAGGAGTAAAGATATTTCCTCCTATTTGGATGCTGGGGCTAATCGCAATCCTCACTCTTTCTCCCATGACAACCTCCATTAAAAGAGATATTTATTATTGATTACGCACTTTTACACGTTGCAGCCGGAGCGCGTTGAGAACAACGGATACGGAGCTCAGTGCCATTGCAGCTCCTGCCACCCAAGGTGCCAATAAACCGATCGCTGCGATTGGAATTCCAAGTGTGTTGTAACCAAGAGCCCAGAATAAGTTTTGTTTAATATTACTCATCGTTTTGCGACTCATATAGATTGCATCCGGAATGCTGGAGAGATCTCCCCGCATGAGCGTTACATCTGCAGCTTCCATCGCTACATCTGTACCCGTTCCAATTGCCATCCCGATGTCAGCTGTCGCCAAAGCAGGCGCATCATTGATTCCATCACCTACCATAGCTACTGTCTTGCCTTGGGCTTGCAATTTCTTCACTTCTTCTGCTTTTCCTTCAGGCAAAACTTCTGCTCGAACATGATCAATGCCGACCTGCGCTGCAATAGCATTTGCCGTCCGTTCATTGTCGCCCGTAATCATAATCACTTGGATACCCATTTCTTTCAAACGGTGAACTGCTGCCTTTGATGTTTCTTTAATCGTATCCGCTACAGCAACCATACCTTCATATTGGTTATTGATCGCAACAAGCATGGCTGTTTTTCCGGCTTCCTCCAAGCGAGCCATCGTATCATATGCATGCTTAGCATCCACCCCATATTTGTCCATCAACCTGCGAGTACCGATAAGAAGTTGATTCCCTTCTACGACGGCCTTAATTCCAAATCCAGGGATGGCTTCAAAAGAATCTGTACCAGGCAACTCAATATTTTTATCCTGTATTCCTGCAACAATTGCTTCTGCTAAAGGGTGCTCCGAATTTTTCTCTGCTGCACCGACCAGCCGTAAAAATGTTGTCTCATCTCTATCGGATAAAACATCCGTGAGCTCTGGCTTACCTTTCGTAACCGTACCGGTCTTGTCAAGTATGATGGCGTCGATCTTATGGGTTTGTTCCAGATGCTCGCCACCTTTAAACAAAATGCCTAGTTCTGCAGCGCGACCGGATCCAGCCATAATCGATGTCGGCGTAGCTAAACCGAGTGCACATGGGCAAGCAATGACAAGAATTGCAATCGCTTTTTCTAATGCTTCTGCAAAATCGCCTGGGGTCACGAAGAAGTACCAAATCAAGAAGGCCACAACCGCTATGCCAACAACAATTGGGACAAAAATTCCTGAGATCACATCCGCCACCCGTTGAATCGGAGCTTTCGAGCCCTGTGCTTCTTCTACAACCTTAATGATCTGTGCAAGCGCTGTTTCCTTACCAACTTTTGTTGCTTTAATTCGCAACATGCCATTTTTGTTAATCGTTGCTCCGATGACCATGTCGCCTTCTCTTTTCTCAACTGGGAGACTCTCACCAGTTAACATGGATTCATCCACGGACGATAGACCTTCCAGCACCTGACCATCCACCGGCACCTTATCACCAGGACGTACAAGCACCACATCTCCTACAATTACCTCATCTACCGGAATGGAAAGCTCTTGACCGTCACGAACAACTAATGCCGTCTTGGCTTGCAATCCCATCAATGATTTAATGGCTTCAGAGGTTCGGCCTTTTGCTAGTGATTCAAATAATTTCCCTGTGATAACCAGTGTGATCAGAACTGCACTTGTTTCGAAGTACAGTGATGGTCCATGGTGCATGCCCGCGCCGTTAATGAACCATTCAATCGTAAGATACAAACTGTAAAAATATGCAGCTGAAGTCCCGAGCGATATCAATACGTCCATATTTGCGCTGCGATTACGTAGTGCTTTATAAGCACCTACATAAAAAGGTTTACCGATATAGAACTGAACAGGGGTCGCCAAGATCAACTGAAACCATGGATTCATGAAAATCTCTGGTGTATAAATCCATGAAGTGAATGAAAAATGAGCAACCATCGTCCATAAAAGCGGTAATGAAAGTAAGGCTGAGATAAGTAATTTCTGTTTCTGCTGGCGTAATTCTTTTTCACGACGATCACCTGTGTTCGCATGATCTTCTTTCGAAATTGCTTTATATCCAATTTGTTTAACCTTGTTTTGCATCTCGGTGATGGATACTTCTCCAGGTGAGTATTCTACCCGTGCTGTTTCCATTGCAAAGTTGACCGTAGCATTCGTAACGCCTGGCAGCTTGCTTAAGCTTTTCTCGATTCGATTCGCACATGCTGCACAGGTCATACCTTCCAGTTTAAATTGAGCAACTTCCTTAGCCGTACCGTAGCCCAATTTCTTAATTGTCTCTTCCAGAATGTCAGTATCAACTTTTGTTGGATCGTACGATATACTAGCTTTTTCGAGGGCGAAATTTACGTTAGCCGTATCCACACCCTCCAATTTATTTAATCCTTTTTCAATTCGATTGGCACACGCCGCACAAGTCATCCCAGTGATTTGCAAAGTTGATTGTTTTTTTTGGTTCGTTGCTACTGCTTCCATAAATGGTTCCCACCTTCACTTTACACATTGGATTTATTTTACGTCGTATCCCTGTTCTTCAATGGTTTCTTTAATTTGTTCAATCTTGATATGACTCTCGTCGAACGACACATCTACCGTATTGTTTTTGAGATCAACTTTTCCCTTCACACCAATTTCCTTGAGTGCCCCTTCAATCGTATTGACGCAATGCTGGCAGCTCATTCCTTCTACTTCTAATGTCATGTTTTTCATTTTCATCATTACATCCCTTCATTGGTTGTTTTTAATTGTTTAAATTATCTTTTTATTACTACATGTTACATCGTGATCTAACATTAATTGCCAATGTCATTTCTTGAACTTAGTATACCCCCGTACCCTATATTTAGTCAACACCTTTTTAATTTTATTTTTTATATTCCCCAGCCAATTAAAGATTGATAAGAAAAAAGCAGCATCACTGCTGCTTCTAAGAATTGTTATTTCATTAATTTGTTCATGGTCGTTAACAGCTCCGTTAATACTTCTGTATCGCCTTCTTGTATTCGATCGATAACACAACTTCTCATGTGATGTTCAAGCAAAAGCTTCCCGACGCCGTTTAGAGCTGATTGGACCGAGGCAATCTGATTTAATACATCGTCACAATAAGTGTCTTTATCAATTAAGCCCTTAATGCCTCTTACTTGCCCCTCGATCCGGTTCAAACGAGAAACTATGCTGTTTTTCACTTTATCTGAGTGATGGCTCTTACGCCCACAATCCTCAGTTGAACAGTGGCTAGATTGTACACTCGATTGATCTACCAGTTCCATGTTAATGCTCATTTAATCTCTCCTCCTTCATGTTAATATACTCTCCCACCCTATACAAAAATAAACGGTATTCACTTTGATAAGGAATTTGAAACTGAGATTGTTGCTGTGAAATTCCTAATACAATATTTACTTGATACTCCGAATATATAGCCCCCCACCCTATATTGTCAAGCAAAACCTGCACACCATTTTCTACACATAAAAAATTTATGCAAAAGGCCCTTCACTTTTTTTAAGATTTAAAAATGAATAACAAGTGAACGAATAAATTTTTCAAAATTTAAGAATCCTTAGACTGGGAGGTGTTCACACTGATAGATGGAATGATGATCGATCGTTCGATGATGATTTTGATGTGTGCTATGATGTGTATCGGGGCGCTTATCTTTATACTGATTGTTGGAGCGACCGTTTACGTTGTTGCTCGATTGCTGATGATGAAAAGCCGTGTTGTGGATCGCCCCTTGATGATGCTGAAAGAACGGTACGTTAGAGGCGAAATTAATGACGATGAATATTTGCGAATGAGAAAAGTCATCCATTACGTGAAATAAGGGAGCACCTGCCTGGATGAAATTTTGTATCTAATCGCTCTTGTTGCAGGGTTTGACGGGGCATTTGGGTTATGGAGATATTTCTGATGAGACAAGAATGCGTTCATCCGGATATTGCTCATAAAGATCATTAACTATTATATGATCCTTGCCTTCCAGTTCTTCATTCCAACGCTTGTTGATTTTTGAATGCTGAATTTAGGGATGAGCAATAAGCACAAGAGAATTTTCATTGGGATCCCCTTCTCTCCTCATGTTGCATTTTAACTAGCCATTACTCCGCATAAGGAACAATTGTATTCTTCTGAATATGTTTCACAGCATACTTTGCATCCGAACCAACACCGCGGAGGGTCGCTGAGGCAAAGGATCGCTGCCCGGATAGGCCCACAAAGTATAAACCGAGTACAACCGTACTGACGCCGCGGTCTTGTAATGGATCTCCCTTAGCATCTAGCCCTCCCAGGTCCTTAATAAAGGAAAGATTGGAATGAAACCCAGTTGCAAAAATAACGCTATCCACCTTCTCTTTAGAACCATCTGGCCAAATCACCCCATCTTCATAAAACGAAGTAAACATGATCTTTTGCTTTGGGTTGCCATCCTTCAACCTTTGTTTGTACCCATCCAGGTCCATAACGGAAGATGCGTTGGCTAATGACTTCCCTATCCGCCAGTGGGAATCGATACCGGTGATAATAAACCAAAAATGAATGTCCTTTCCTAGAAAACGCTGCGGCACAAGCGAGACCTGCTCGCGAACAGCTAACGTGGTATGGGCTTTATCTGCTAACTCCATCGCGATTTGTACAGCTGAGTTTCCCCTGCCGACAACGATAACAGATTGATCCCTGAAGGCATCAGGTGTCTTATACACCGCGGAATGTATGATTGTACCTTTGAAATCTTCTTGTCCAGGTATCGATGGAATATATGGCTTGTTAAAAGAACCGGTAGCGCAAATCACGTTGCGTGCAGTATAGGTTTCTCCCGAAGTCGTACGAACTTGAAAAACACCTGATTCTTTAGAAACTTGCTCAACACGTTGATGAAAGGCAATCGGTAACTGAAAGTGAGACGCATAGTTTTTTAGGTATTGAACAACCTCATCTCGATTAGGATATCGGTCACCTGGAGACGGTATGGATAGTCCCGGTAAGGATGAATATTTAGCCGGCGAAAACAGCTTTAAACTATCGTAGTAATTCGGCCACGACCCTGCAGCTTCCCCACTTGCTTCCAAAATTAAAAAGGATAAACCTCTTTGTTTCAGGTGATACCCTGATGCTAATCCCGATTGCCCGCCACCAATGACTAGGACATCTAAAACATGATTCATTGTCATTCTCTCCTCTCACGTTATGTATGATTATCAACATCAATTAGGATTTCATTTTTTCGATTCCTCTTCTTCACTCGAAGCAATACGAATCCACACAATACTAACAATAGAGCAGCTCCAACATTCAAGAAGGTATCTCCAATTACAGAGAGCAATGTGAAACCCAGAAATGGACCTAGCGCAGCACCTATATCAACCGTCATGGAATACGAAGATACGACGTAATGTTTATTGGATGAATCAGCTGCATATTGAGCGGCATCAGCATCTAATAATGTAGTTACGATTGAAGATACGAGAAGTAATAAGATCAGCGTTGAGAGCCACACAACAGTTTGGAGATGGAATGCGATGATAACAAAAAGAATACCCACCGCCATGATACTTCCCGTTAACCATTCTGTTCTCGACTGCCTGATATCACTAAACCTTCCAACCCAATAACCAAGGAAAGGATCCGCAGCTAATTTGAGGGTGAGTAATATTCCTGTTAACGTTGCAGCACTAATCGAACTTAATAAAGATAAAGCACTAAAATCCCGCATTTCTATCCAGTAGCTTAGTGTCGATTTCACGTACCCTTGGAATAATAAAGAAATCACAAATCCGGTTAGTAGAAGTACAATGAAACGTCGATCCTTAACCATGAACAGCAGTGCTTTCGAATTTTTGTTCTCTACATGCTGCACTACACCTCGACTGCTTGTTTTGATAGCTAACAAAAGCGGAAAAGTTAAAGCACTGAGGATCGCGAAACCGATTAACACCGACGAAGTATCAAAGCTTTCAGATAATAAGGAACCTACAACCATTCCGATAACGACACCAGCACCGGCAATCCCATTAAACAAACCTGTTAGTTTCCCTGGCTGCTTGCTCTCCGTAACAGCTTCAACCACTAATAACTGCCCGGCTTGCTTAATGAAAGCCCATGCCACTCCCCACACACATCTAGCGATCAAGAGCGCGATAAATTCATTAAAGTAACCATAAGCAAATGTAGAAACGATCGTTAGGCAGATGGCGATGAATAGACCATTTCGAACCGGATATCGTGTATAGAACCAGCCAATGAGTGGATGTATCGGTATACGAACAAACCGATTGATCGATAATAAAACCCCAATCTGCCAAAGGGCTGTTAACCCGAATTCCTCACTGTTTACCGGCAACACGGCATATAACATGGCGTCTCCAAATAAACTAACTGCTGTGATGAAGGCGGCAATGATCATGTTTTTCTCAGCCGTGCTCCGAATCATAATCAACCTCCAAATTATTTGTAAATTACAAGTAATAACTCATATAATAGGCCCCTTAGTTCACTTCCATGTGCATAATAATTAAAACCAGTCGCATTACATGTATCAAGCCTTAGATCAGTTATAACTCGAATATTTGTATTTTGCAAG
Source organism: Paenibacillus sp. Dod16 (assembly GCF_049893405.1). NCBI lineage: Bacteria > Bacillati > Bacillota > Bacilli > Caryophanales > Paenibacillaceae > Paenibacillus > Paenibacillus sp. Dod16. Next base: position 7,369 of record NZ_JBNDYG010000086.1, on the reverse strand, counting down.
TTTTTATTTTAAAATGAGTCCATTTTAAATAGCCACCTGTTCTACTGGTGGCTATCACGTATTATGCATTACATACATCTAGCACGATCCGTTATTTTGAATTTTCATTAAACATTCCGACCAAGTTAGGCATTTGCAGTTTAAGCCGTTATCTAGAATCTTTATCATGGAATTAATTAGTTTCTTCTTTTCCTCAAGTTGAGAGCGTTTCAACTTCGCCATGTGCTCCCATCGATCTGAAAGTGAATCATCCACTTCAAAACCTTCTAATAAAATGATAATTTCCTGTATCTTAAATCCTGTCTCCTGAGCGACTTTAATAAAACTTATACGGTCAAGTAGGCTCTCATCATAGCGGCGTTGGCCGCTTCTCCGTTCAGGAGCAGGCAGCAAACCGACCGATTCATAATAGCGCAAAGTTGATGCATTCATACCAGCCTTTGCCGCCAACTGACCAATGCTAAGCTTTGTCATTAAATCCCCCCTTGACTTAAAGTTACCTTTAAGTTTTATGATTTAATTATAACTCATTCTGGATAGTGAATTAATAAAATCTTAGGCTAACACGAAACTTAACTCGAGGGTGGAGCAGCCTAGAGCATTGCACATTTTTGAACCTTATGAGTAGCTGTGTGTTAGCTCTCCTTTTTGAAATATCGGTGCAGTTATTTCATCACCGCCGCCATAAGGGCAACTAAATCAATTCGTATAAAAGAAGCAGTTGTAATTCTTATGCTAATTGAAAGGGGCAAATAATATGACTAAAGAAATACCTATTTCATGTTGCTATACAGTCTTTACAAAGGAGGAACGATTTGAATACAAAAATATTTGGAGAGGATTAGAACTAAGAAGGATCAGTATTACGGAGATTGAAAAAGGATACCAACACCTATTCCCTGGTGATTCAGAAACACTACGGCTTTTGAATGAATGGATTGGCTTGGAGAGAAGATGCTGTCCTTTTTTAACTTTTACGGTGATCACAAACAATGAAGATAAAACGATCAAGCTTCAATTAACTGGGAACGAGGAAGTAAAAGCATTCTTACGAAATGAAATTGACGAAAATATAAATGTACTTACTACGTAAAGCCAAAAAACGAATAGCGCCTGTTAACCCTATTCCTCATTACCGATCGTCTTTGTTGAGCTTTTAATTCTTGACTAGTCAGAGTAGACATGATACTTTCGCCTTTAATATAGGCATCAAGAACAGTTGTGAAGTTTAACGTTATTTTGTTGCGATAATCAAGCACAAGTGAAATGAGGATTGAAATGGTCTCAAGAGAACAGTTAGAAAGGAATCAAGTATGGCTTTATGCTCTGGTATTAATTCTTGCTACTGGCATTGGGTTATTTTGGCCTGAAACAAGCGCAAGTTTTGATCATGTGATTTCAATTGTACTTACCATATTAATGTACGGAATGTTTACGCAAATCCCTTTTTTCCGCTTAAAAGAAGCACTATCAAATCGACAGTTTATTTACGCACTACTTATGATGAATTATATAGTTGTACCTATCCTAGTCTGGGGATTAACACGGTTTCTTCCTGCTGATCCCTCTTTGCTATTGGGTGTATTTCTTGTTTTGCTTACTCCGTGTATTGACTATGTCATTGTCTTCACACACCTTGGTCGTGGGAACGAGAAGCTTGTTTTAGTTTCAACCCCCTTACTCTTTGTTACCCAAATGCTTTTATTGCCTATTTATCTATGGCTTTTTATGGGCACACAGGCAGCCGAAATTGTGAGTGTTGGACCGTTTCTCGAAGCATTCCTAGGTCTTATTGTAGTTCCTTTAGTACTTGCACTGCTTACACAATGGTGGGCAAGAAAACAGCAAACGGGAGAACGTTTTCTTGATGCTACAGCATGGCTCCCTGTGCCTTTTATGGCACTGACTCTTTTTGTTGTTGTTGCATCGCAAATCAGTAAACTATACACTTCATTTGACATTATTAGCCAAGTGATTCCAGTCTATGTAGTATATATGGTCATTACTCCAATGATCGCTCGTATCGTTTCTCGTATATTCCGATTGGATACCGGAGCAGGACGGGCACTTATTTTTAGCGCGGGGACGCGTAACTCACTAGTTGTTCTTCCTTTTGCTTTAGCTCTACCTGAGCCTCTGAACGGGTTAGTGGCAGCAGTAATCGTAACTCAGACAATAGTAGAACTTATTGGGGAATTGATTTATATTCATCTTGTTCCAAAGGTCCTTTTACGAGAAAGCGATGAAAAGAAGTTTACAAAATAGCTATGGTCTCACCCTTGCGCTCATTCAAATCACATAAGGAGTGTTGTTAAAATGGATTGCTGCAACTCATCCAACCATATAGTAGCCGTTAGAACTGATTGTCCTTCCTGTAGGGAAAAGGGTAAGAGCGTACAGCTCATTACGCTTAAATCATTGTTAAAGGCTTCTGCTCTTGAAAACATTGAGCCTAAGAACTCTTTCCTTTTTTGCTCAAGCTCTACTTGTCCTACTGTCTATTTCAGCACCGACCATTCGCAAACATTCGTTGTAAGCGACCTGAAGGTACCTGTGTACCAAAAGAACCCGAGTATGAATGTGCCCGTGTGTTACTGCTTCGATTGGACTAGGGATCGACTTCTTCAAGCGGCGGGTACCGACGAACAACCTACCAAACAAATTAAATCACATGTTCAGGCGGGTCGTTGTGGTTGCGAGGTAAACAACCCCCAAGGTTCTTGCTGTCTAGGAAACGTGAACATTTATATAGGGAGTCTTTCAGGAAGTAATCCTCGCTAAGTATAAAAACTGTTTTCGCAGGTTATTTCTTTATAAGTTAACAGCCCTTCCTGATAACAACTTCATAAAAGATCTACTCTCACCATGTTCATTCAATGCATTATCTTTTATAAGGAGGGACTTCCCAGTCCCATCCCTTTAGAAGATATTAAGAAACCTCATAACCGTAGTATTTTATTTATTTCTTCATCCCAGCCCACTTATTTGATCTGCGTGTAGAATCTAAAGTCCTCATTCTTGAAACTATGCTTCAAATATCTTTTCGAGGGATTCTCTTTGGGTCGGCTTTATTTGAATAATGTTGCGAATGCTCTGGGCCTTTTCCTCAGCTTCGGCAATGGTTTGGGCCTCTCCTAGGGCTAGCAAGGTTCCAATGGCAACGGTTCCTGTCCTTCCTTTACCTCCCCCACAATGAAAAGCAACTTTTTGGCCATTGTGATAGGCACTAACTACTTCATCGATCGCCTTTTTAAATAAAACTTCCTCGCTCTCCGTTGCATTGTCGCCCAAGGGGATCTTAATCCATTTCACGTTGGCATCTGTTGATGCGCACTCCGTGGCTTCTTCTCGAAGGTCCACCACGACTTGGACACCTTCTTGTTTTACCATTTCTTCGACATCAGCGGCTCCGCCCATATAGATCTTATCTTCATGTAGTGCATGGTATTTCTTCTCCATGTTCTTCGTTGCCTCCTATTTTCGAATTAGCAGCAGCTGCTACTGCCGCCACTGACGATTAATGCAGGACCTTCTTCATCTAGGTCAATATCCAATATAACATTCCGTACGAGGTCCGCAATCGTTGGATCGAAAGCCACTTCTATATGATTTATACGCTCGACAATGTCATTTTCCTGAGCTTTATCCAGCGTCAGCTGATAACTTGGTCCGCAACACCCAGCACCTGCATTAAAGAATCTTAACGTTGTTGTCTCAGCTTCTTTCATCATCTCTTCGATGTATGCTTTAGCCTCATCCGTAATGATCATGATGATCACTCCTTATAAGTAGAATCTTACCTGTCATTACTTCTCCGTCAGTTTTTTGAGCCGATCGTATCCCTTAATCTCCTCCGGTTCCCACGGAATAATCACGCTGTGGTTTGCCGATGCTTCTTTGATTTGTGAGATCCATTGTGCCTCCGAACTCGCTCGGCCTTGTAACACCGGATCCGTTGTCTGCGTTGCAGCGAAGCTCTGATTGATCGCCCACCATTTTGTAGGGATATTTGCTCGCTTCAAGTCCTCGTTCAATCGGGAAGCCTCGTAAAAAGGCGTGGCCTCTGCCAGAGTAACTATAACTACGCTGGTCTCCTCAGGATTTCGCAGGCGCGGCAGAAGATGCTTCACCGAATTAGGAATCTCTCCAGAAGAACGTTCAATTTCCTTATGGTACTCTTGAGTTGCGTCCAAAAGCAGCAGCGTATGTCCGGTTGGAGCCGTATCAATCACGACAATCTCATCCTGTGAACGCTCAACCAAGTCTGCAAAAGCTCTGAAGACAGCAATCTCCTCTGTACAAGGAGATCGTAAGTCTTCTTCCAAATAAGCAAGACCATCTTCATCTAAGGAATCGGCATTTTGGCTCAATACTTCATTACGGTACTTTTCCAGTTCGACTCTTGGGTCGACTCGACTCACCGATAAATGTTTGTTTCCTTCCTCATCTAAAATGTGGTTAAGATGTGCGGCAGGATCGGTTGTACTCAGATGTACTCGATGCCCCTGTTCAGCTAAGCCAACCGCAATAGCTGATGCGATGGTTGTCTTTCCGACACCCCCTTTTCCCATCGTAAATACAATACGTACTCCGGATGATGCTATATCACGAATGAGAGTGCTTAATGGTGGTGCTGAAATCTGTTCCACGTTTTCAGAGCTTAATGATTGTTCTATGAGTGAAAATAGTTGACGCAAATGGGTTAGTCCCGTTAGGTTATATGGAACTAAAGGTATCTCATAATGGAGAATGGTCTTTAGGTTCTCCGGCATCGCATCTAACGCGATTTGTTGGCGTTTATAGAATGCTTCTGAAATGGGATCCGGGTTTGAATGAAGAACAAAAGTGCCGTTCATAACAAGAATCTGATTATTCATTCCCGTCTCTCTTAATTCGGATGAAGCACGGGCAGCCTCCAACAGCGGTGAACGATCTGGACGCGTCACCAACACGAGTGTTGTTTGTTGTTCGTCATTCAGCGTTGCCAGTGCGTTGCTATATAGTTCCTTCTTCGACTCCAATCCTGCTAATGGACCTAAGCATGAAGCACCGTGTGTACTTTCATCTAAAAATCCGCTCCAAGCGGTAGGAAGTTGCAACAACCGAAGCGTATGCCCCGTTGGCGCTGTGTCAAAAAGAATATGGTCAAAGCCGGCTTTCAGCTCTTGATTGGTCAAAAGGGTGGAGAACTCATTGAAGGCGGCAATTTCAACCGTACAAGCACCTGAAAGTTGTTCCTCCATCGAAGCAATCACGGTATCCGGAAGTTTGCCGCGGTACGGATCAACGACCTGTGCTTTATATTTACTTGCTGCCGTCTCCGGATCTAAATTGGCGACATACAGGTTAGGCGCTCCTTGAATCTGAACAGGATGATTGGATAACGTCATACCGAAAACGTCTTGCAGATTCGACGCCGGGTCTGTGCTGACTAGCAAAACTCGCTTACCCGCATCTGCAAGGGATATGGCTGTCGCGCTCGCGGTAGAGGTCTTTCCTACTCCGCCTTTGCCCGTAAAAAAGAGATACGGCGTTAGTGGAATATCATTTGGATGAAATGATCTACTCATCATTGTGCACCTACTTCCTTCTGTCATTGCTTCGTTTTGAGCTCAATACGCAACTTCGGTTTTTTCACCAAGTCCGTCTCTGCCAATCCAGTCCAAGCACACCATTCCTCCATTGAGGGATAGCCTTGGATTTTCGTTACCTGACCGTTTAACAAAACTACCGGCAAAACTTCCGGACCTTGTTCAGTAAGCAGCTGATTGACAACACGTTTCGTAAGAAATGCATCTGGCTCACTTGCTAGGTTATAACGAGCAACATCGATGTCCTTGCTTTTTAGATTGTGGACAACGGTTGATACGCGAATCAATTCAGGGTCCACGCTTGGCCCACATACTCCTGTAGAACAACACATGGCCGGATCATAAATTTCAATGGATATCATGGTCGTTTCCCTCCTGTAATAAAGGAAGCCGAGAAAAGTTCCCGGCTCCTACGTTCTATTTGATTACTCGCCGGTTTCAGCGAACTTTTGAATACGCTCGCCGATTTGATCGCGAACGCGCTGAAAAACAGCCCATTTTTCTTCGTCGGTACCCTGAGCCTTGGCAGGATCGTCAAATCCCCAGTGCTCGCGGCGAACATGAGGAGGTGTCATCGGACAACGATCGGCAGCATCACCGCATAGGGTGACCACCAAATCGGATTGATTCAACAACACCGGATCAATGATATCCGAAGTTTGGTTCGAAATATCGATCCCTACCTCGTTCATTGCTTTGACCGCATTCGGGTTTAGGCCATGAGCTTCGATGCCGGCGCTGTAGACATTCCAATCATCACCCAGATGTTTTTTGGCCCAACCTTCCGCCATTTGGCTGCGGCAAGAGTTGCCTGTGCACAAGAAGTAAAGTGTCTTTTTTTCCATAATCGTTTCTCTCCCTTATCACTTGAATTAAAGTATGGTTAGCCAGATATATAATCCTAAAAGGGTTATAAATAACGTTGGGATGGTCAATATAATCCCTGTCTTAAAGTAAGTCCCCCAGCTGATCTTCACGCCTTTGGTCGAAAGGACATGCAGCCAAAGCAAGGTGGCTAGTGAACCAATCGGTGTAATTTTGGGACCTAAATCGGAACCAATCACATTCGCATAAATTAAGGCCTCTTTAATGGCAGCCGACGTGTTTGTCGCATCGATGGCGAGTGCATCAATCATGACGGTCGGCATATTGTTCATGATGGAAGAAATAATCGCAGCAATGAAGCCCATCCCCATGGTTGCAGCAAACAGACCTTGATCCGCTACGCTCTGTATGACACTTGCCAAAAGGTCCGTAAGACCGGCGTTACGTAAGCCATAGACCACAACATACATACCGATCGAGAAAAATACGATGGCCCACGGAGCCCCTTTGAGTACTTCTTTGGTTTGCACAGCCGGACTTTTTCTCGCCATCAGCAGGAAGAATATCGCGATAACGCCAGCTACGATCGAAACGGGGATACCCACAAATTCACACACAAAGTAACCGATCAGCAGCACACTTAATACGATCCATGATAAACGGAACATCTTAGGATCTTGTATTGCCGTTGAGGGTTGTTTAAGCTGCGTCCCATCGAACTTACGCGGGATGCTCTTGCGGAAAAACAAATAAAGCACAAAGATACTGGCTACTAAAGAGAACAGATTGGGAACCAACATGCGACTGGCGTATTCGATAAACGTAATGCCGAAGAAATCGGCCGATACGATATTCACCAGGTTGCTGACTACAAGTGGCAGCGAAGTTGTGTCCGCAATAAAACCACTTGCGATGATAAAAGGGAATACCTTCTTCTCGTCAAAATTCAGCGC
>NZ_JBNDYG010000085.1:0-15755 GCF_049893405.1 Paenibacillus sp. Dod16 | reverse complement strand
CATTCAACTTTTTTAGATACTCATTTTCCATTTCAAGCTGTTTGATACGTTCTTCGAGTGCTTCGACAGACCCTTGAACTACGGATCGTTTGGTAGACGAATTGGAATTTTTCTTCATGGATGGACGCCCTTTCTTTTTTGGCTCAAGGGCTTCTAAACCGCCTGTCTCCATCTTTCTCTGCCAGGAATACAACATGGAGAAGTCCGGAAGCTTAAACAAAACAGCGGTATCCATGAGAGAAGCGTCTGATTGAGCCATATGACTGAGTACGTCCAGTTTAAAGCTTGCCGGATAATTTGTATAGCCGTTAGTAAAGACAGTCTCACCATGCATCTCATAGAGCTTCAACCAATATTGGAATTGAGACTTGGTAACGCCCACTTGATTTGCGTATTCGGTCTGAGATAGAAGATCAGAGTCATACCCTTGAATTAATGCCAATTTGCTATCCTTAGTAAATTTAGTCATAAAAAAACTGCACCTCCAACTATTAGATGTGTCTAACAATTGGGGTGCAGTTCAGTCCATCAAACCGACAAGCTTTTTTTATGGCTAACACGTTAAATCTGATGGGATTCTTTGAGCAGGATGAGGCGGAGTTTTGAAAGGGGAATAAATACAGCGGCTAACTGAGATGTCAAAACCCAAGTTTGCCGCTGTTTTAATTTAATGTTACTATCCTTTATTGTACCTAGCATACATGGCATCTGCTTTTGTTTCATGAACCGTGCCATATGGATGCTCAGGAGGAGCATAGATCACGTATACTTTTAGTGGTACATTACCCATATTGGTTACATTGTGCCATTTTCCAGCCGGTATCATGATCGCATAATCATCATAGGCCATTTTTTGAAAATCCAGATTATCTTTACTATCACCCATTTGAACAAGTCCCTGACCTTGTTCAATTCGTATGAATTGATCAGTTGTTGGATGAACTTCTAAACCAATGTCATCTCCAACATTAATGCTCATTAGTGTCACTTGTAAGTGCTTCCCTGTCCATAAAGCGGTTCGGTAAGTATTGTTTTGTTTAGTTGCTTGATCAATATTCAACACAAGCGGTCTTTGCCCATAATCTGTTAATTTCAAATTTTCATTATAACGACTCCAGTTGGTATTGTTCCAACTTGAATAATGAGGATTCAAATAATTGCTCCAGTTTTGGTTATTACAGTAGTTATGCGTAGGATTATGCCCTTGATAAGGGTGGCATGGATGATAGCGATACATATTCATTCTCCTCTTTATGGTTTCGTAATTTTCTTTTCATCCTATGCAGTTGCCTATTTAAACGATTCGAAAATGGGCTGGAGCCTATGACTTAAGAATGAAGGTGGTTAATCGTAAGGCGAAAACTTTGAAGTTAATGAGGTTTTTGAAGAAGCGTTATCAGTTTGATTAAGTACTTAAAGATTAAAAAAACATGCCCTATGCTTTTGACATAGGTCATGTTTAATTATTTGTTCTACTTTACCACCATAACAGGGCACTGAGCTCTCTTGACTACTTTATGGCTGACACTTCCTAAAACAAATTCTTGAAATGAATTAAGGCCTCGACTACCTATAATGATAAGATCAACACTTTCCTTTTTCGAGTAATCAACAATTGTGGGGCCCGGATCACCAATGACTATTGTGATTTGATGATTCACGCTTTTGTTTCCCAGTTCTTCTGTAACTGGTAATAGTTTTTGCTTCCGTTTTAATTCAATTTCTTCATGGTTTTGTGAATGGAGCACCTCTTCTTTTATTTTTGTTGGATCTACAGCGTACAGAACTTCTACTGTTGCACCTTCAGCAAGAGATGCTAACCGAGCTGCTTCAGCTGCAGCGCGAACGGAGTTCTTTGAACCGTCCGCAGCAAGTAAAATATGTTGATACATGGATATCACTCCTGTTCTAATGAGATTTTAATTGCGCGTTAGAATCGTGGTATACAGCTAATCTATTTACAATTTTTTCACTTGATGCATTGAGTCCTTTAATGGTGACACGATTATGATTAGCACGGTACTTAATTACAACTTTATCTACGGCGCCGACCCCTGAGTCATCCCAAATGTGCGCATTCGAAAAGTCGAGAACAATGTCTTTGTCTGTGACGTTGTAATCAAATGCGTTGACGAATCCTTCTACAGATGCAAAAAAGAGTTGGCCAGAGATCTTGAACGTTGTTTTATTCCCCCTGATTTCGCTTGTAACACTTACCTTTGATATTTTAGAAGCAAAGAATATGGCACTTAAGATGATTCCTAAGAGAACCCCAATTGCAAGGTTGTCCGTAACAACGACAACAATGACAGTAGCCAGCATGACAAAAGCATCACTTTTAGGGGCTTTTCTTACATAGGAGAATGATGACCAGTCAAAAGTACCTATTGATACCATGATCATGATCCCAGCCAAGACAGGCATTGGAATTTGTACCACAACTCCACCTAGAACAATAATCAGAAACATCAGAAACACACCAGCTACAAATGTCGACAACCTAGTACGACCGCCCGATTTTACATTGATGACAGACTGTCCGATCATCGCGCAGCCAGCCATGCCACCGAAGAAACCCGTAATGATGTTTGCGATGCCTTGTCCACGAGCTTCCTTATTTTTGTTACTCTCTGTTTCGGTCATATCATCTACAATCGAAGAGGTTAGAAGAGATTCAACCAAACCCACAACGGCTAGGGAAATCGAGTAAGGGAAGATGATTTGTAACGTTTCAAGATTAAATGGGATGTTAGGGATTAGAAAAGAGGGTAAGGATTGAGTGATGACTCCCAATTCACCGACAGTTCCCAAATCTAGATTGCCCCATATTGCTGCGGCAGTGAGCACAACAATAGCGATAAGAGGCGCAGGAATAGCTTTGAAGAAGCGGGGTAATACATATACAATAATGAGAGTAACAGCCACGAATATATAGGTCAGAGTTGAAATTCCTACAAAATGCGGTACCTGAGCCATAAATATTAGAATAGCAAGAGCATTAACAAAACCAATCATGACAGCTCTCGGTATGAATTTCATGAGTTTGCCGATTTTGAATATTCCAAACAGCAATTGGATGATGCCCGTGAGGACAGTTGCCGCCAATAAATACTGAATGCCATGTTCCTTTACGAGCGGAACCATAAGTAAGGCCATTGCTCCGGTAGCAGCGGAAATCATCCCTGGCCGACCACCTATAAAAGATATAATTACAGCGATACAAAATGAAGCATATAGTCCTACCATTGGATCAACACCAGCGATAATTGAAAATGCAATCGCTTCTGGAATAAGAGCCAAAGCTACCACGATACCAGCYAAGATATCGCTTTTGGTGTTAGAAAACCATTCTTGTTTAATCCGTTCAATCACTTGTACTTCCACTCCTTATCATTTGCTATGACTTTTACTTTTAAAGTCATGACCGGTTCTAGTACATTGATATTATCACGGATTGCACCAAAATGGAACCTTTTTGGTCCCTTATATGTGTTATAATTTTATAAAGTCATACGTGATTAGGAGTTTTAATATGATATTTGGTTACATGAGACCCTCTCAGGATGATCCACATTGTCAAAATCAACTAGAAATTTTAAAAAGAAAGTCCTGCGATCACTTATTTAAAGAAGAACACTCATCTGCGAAAAAGAGAACTCAATTAGAATTGATGTTGGATCGACTCATGCCTGGAGATACAATAGTTGTGACCAGACTATTTTCGCTCGCTGACTCGACGAGGCATCTTAGTGAATTATTGGATCAATTTCAAATCCGACAAGTCCATTTGTATTCATTGAATGAAAACCTAAACACCCGAGAAGATTCCGGTCGTTTATTCCATAAACATGTGGAAACTATCCTAGAATTTCAAGGGGATTTAATTAGTGAAAGTACCAAAAAAGGGCTGGATGAGGCTAAGGAAAAAGGTACGAAGTTAGGACGTCCACGCAAGCTTGATGAGAACGTGATGAAGGCGATCCAGATGTATGAAAGCAATAAATATACACTTGCACAAATACGTGAAGAAACAGGGATTAGTAAAACAACCTTGTATCGATACCTCGAAAATTAAACGTAATTTAATCAACGGGGCGATAGTTATTTATTCGTTGCTGTTACTTGGAAACCACTACTTATTGTTTGCTTTAGGATTTGTGAATAAGGTGGAGATTGTGAGACGCGGTTAGGTTTGACAGTAAAATGAACACGAACTGACCGTAAGTTGACTCTATGTTGAACACCACATGACGGTTTGCCCGTGACAGTATGTAACCATAGAAAAGGCGAGAATGACACGCACGGCTGCATGAATGCGGCAAATGACCGGGGCGTAACTCTTCTCGCTTTTTCTGTTGTTGAGAAACCAATAAACAACACGCGTTTTAATACGCCCTTAGATTGAGTTTTAACGAATTTTATGTAGATAATCGTATACGGGGATGTATTCGGGGGTTTAATGGTCTTTTAAACCTATTTAAATAGCTCTCATGCCTATATTGACCTAGGATTTTGAGTAGATTATATTTATCCAGAACGCGTTCGAATACGAGTTAAAGACAGAGGGAGAAGATAGGATGGAATTTGTTTGGTATTTAGTTCTTATTTTGCTTTTCACTAAACTAGCTGGAGACTTATCAGTACGTTTAGGTCAACCAGCTGTACTTGGAAAACTAATTGTCGGGATACTTCTAGGTCCTGCCGTACTTGGTTGGATAGATAGTAATGAATTTATCCATTACGTATCAGAGATAGGAGTATTGCTGCTTATGTTTATTGCTGGTTTGGAAACAGATGTAGAACAACTGAAGAAGAATTGGAAATCAGCAGTCGCTGTTGCTGTTGGTGGAATTATACTACCTTTCATCGGAGGGTATGGAGTTGCAGAGTTATTTGGTTTTTCAGTTAATTACGCCCTTTTCATGGGAGTGTTGTTTAGCGCAACTTCCGTAAGCATTTCTGTTCAAGTATTAAAAGATCTGGATCGTCTTGGTTCGAAAGAAGGAACGACTATCCTTGGGGCAGCTGTAGTAGATGATATTTTGGTCGTCATTCTACTCGCTTTCATGATGAGTTTCCTGGGCACGGGTCAGGAAATATCCATGGGCCTTCTTATAGGTAAGAAGGTGTTATTTTTCGTCGGTGTTATTATTGCAGGATGGCTTATTGTTCCTCATGTCTTGAAGTGGCTCTCCAGTTTAAAGGTTACAGAGCCTGTGATTTCAATTGCACTTGTCGTGTGTTTTGGATTTTCTTATTTCGCAGATTTGATGGGGATGGCCGGTATAATTGGTGCATTTGCTGCGGGAATAGCTATCTCACAAACGGCCTTAAAGCACACCGTTGAACAAAAAATCGAGCCCATCGCGTATTCGATTTTTGTCCCTGTCTTTTTTGTAAGCATTGGGCTCAATGTATCCTTTCAAGGAGTTAGTCAACAAGTAGGCTTCATTGTAGTATTGACCATAGCCGCAGTTCTGACCAAATTGCTGGGAGGTGCTCTTGGAGCGAGAATTACAGGTTTTAATAACTTATCATCATTTGCTGTCGGAGCTGGCATGGTATCAAGAGGGGAAGTTGCATTAATCATTGCTTCCACAGGCCTACAAGCAGGACTTCTACTACCAGAATATTTCACATCTGTTGTCATTGTGGTTATTCTGACGACATTAATTGCTCCACCGTTGTTGAAGATCCTTTTTCAACCACAAAGTAAATTGAATAGCTCCAAAGAAATCGGGCTATAGTGGACTATAAGGGGTTGATTTAAATATCGAAGCTCTATCTGTTTTCATATAAGCCAAAGAACGAAGGTTGGACCGAAGATTGCGTTAATTTTCATCTGGATAGTTTGTATGACATCAAACATCTTCATGATCGTGTATACCTTATCAAGACGGATGATGATGTTGATTTATTAGATAAGTATCTCCTTGAATGTTTTAGGAACAACGATAGTTACTTTCTGTTGCAAATTAGCGAAATGCCTATTAGGCACCGTCATCAAGGTCTCATTTCTGAGGATATTTCCACGTGGTTGCAGCTATAAAGGAGGAAAGAAAAGCGAACTATCCTCTGATAGTTCGCTTTTCTATTGCAATAATGAGGAAATCAGAGAATGCTTGCGAAACACTATAATTGATATTGTTATATCGAATTCGTTCAATGTAGAATATAGCCGAAATAATACAAAAAAATATACTTTCATTTATAATTGTAGGTATACTAAGGTCATCATATTCGAAAGTACTGTTAAGCACTAATCCGAAATAATAGTAAATTAACACTGGAGGAACGCTTTAGGTTTTTTTATATTTATTAATTTCTCCATGATCTTAACATCCACATATCTCCCATCCAAGACCCCTTGCTTTTCAAATACCCCCACATCACGGTAACCAAGTTTATGATATAAGCCTTGACCATTTTGATTAAATGGAAAGGTGAACAACACGATTTTATAAAAGTCTTTTTCTTTAGCAATCTCCTCAAGACGCTGGAGAAGTATACTTCCAATTCCTTTACCTCTGAAGGCTCGATCGATGTATATGGATAGGTCGGCAACACCGTCATAAGCACATCGTTGAGAAAAAGGGTTAAGGGAAGCCCAGCCGATTACGACATCTTCGTACTCAGCTACAATGACTGCATAACGATTTTGGTGTTGTTGAAACCAGTTATTCATGTATGCAATATCTTTTTGATCAACTTCTAGCGTAGCTATACGATCCTCGATTCCTTGATTATAAATGTTCAATATTCGTTCCACATCATCAGTGACTGCTGCTCTAATCGAAGTGGTTTTCATAATCAGTTCCTCCTATGTAGGAAATTTAAGCTTAGCAGCAGGAAACACAGCAGGCATTCCTGCGCGGTTGCCTTGAAAATGAGAATGAAATACGAGATTTTTTTCTATTGAGTTCTTTATTGGTTATCTCTCGGCTTTTTTGAATGTGAAGGTCACTTTTCATTAAATACTCTGCAACGTAAGAATGGAGCAGCATCGTAATTCATCTCCTATATAATAAATTTATTATTCAGATAATGGGCCGCAGCATTTATTGGATTTCGCCATCGCGTCGTTAAAAATTTTAACGGAATGAAGAACTGTTTCTTTTTCGAAATCGGTCATATAAGAGAATACTTCGTTAAGATAGTCATTCATCTGCATATCAATTGTTGTTGCTACAAATTTACCCTCCGTCGTAAGGGCAAGTGTGTGAACTCTTCGGTCCTGCGGATCTGGTGTTTTTTTAACTAAATTCATTTTGATTAGGGATTGGACCTGCCGGCTAAATGTCGTAATATCGGTTCCTAGTGTTTCAGCAATCTGTTGCATCGAAGGATTGTGCTGCCGGTCCACTTCGTATAAGATGTGGCTTTGAACTAAAGAAACGTCGTTTCCTCCGATACTGCAGCAGTTTTTATTAAGTAGACCAAACCTTCGGGTCATGATTTGAAACAACTCACGAGCATTTTCCATTTTCGAATCACCTCTTGTCATAGTTATACAACATATATTTGCAACATGCAAGTAATACAATTCTATGGCTTGTGATCAGTTCTTTTGTATATTGGAGTTTGATTTTGAATATACTCCAATATAAATCAAAAAAAATTGATGCTTGACGTGTTTAATGCGACTTGCTACAATGGCCACATCAAAATAATTTGATGGAAAGATGAGGTGACAACATGAAGGTCTCCCTTATACAAGAAGACGTTTTGAGCCTATACGAACAAAAGTTTAAAGCCCTATCTGATAAAAATCGGCTGAGAATCATTTATGAACTAAATCAACGAGGTAAAGTATGTGTTTGTGACCTAACTGACATGCTGGAACTGCCTCAATCAAAACTGTCTTACCATCTAAAAATGTTGCTAGATGCAAATATTATATTGATGGAACGCATCGGAAAATGGAACTATTATCAATTAAACGATGAAGAAATCAAAGGATTATTATCCGAAAAGCTATGCTGTGTTTTCTATCCTAATACAAAAACATAATTTTTTTATCTCATACATCAAAAAAAGTTGATGAATCAAAAACATAAGGAGGGTTTCTGTATGAAGAACATTGAATTTAAGGTAGCCTCATCTTCTTGTTGTACTCCCCAAGTACCGTCAAACACTAAGGAAGCTGTAAAGGAGGAGCATGCGTCCTACAACTCTAACCTGCCGGTCGCGATTATCGGTGCCGGCCCTATTGGTTTGGCAGCAGCAGCTCACTTGGTGGAGAGAGGGCAAAAATTTATCCTTTTTGAAGCCGGATCCAGCATTGGTCAGAACATTCTACAATGGGGACATGTACGTCTTTTTTCACCATGGCAATATAACATCGATAAAGCCGCTGAGCGTCTTTTACGTAAGCATGGATGGCAGCCACCCGTCCTAACGGAATTACCTTTCGGTCAAGAGATCGTTCATCAATATTTGAGACCTTTGGCGAAGGTGCCTGAACTGGAGCCCTATATCCTGTTGAATTCCAGAGTGGTTTCCATCTCGAAAAAAAACACAGATAAAATGAAATCGGCTAAGCGTGAAGCTGCGCCATTCGTACTTTATGTTGAAACGAATAACTCCACGGAACGCTTTGAAGCCAGGGCAGTCATTGATGCGTCCGGAACCTGGGGACAGTCGAATCCGCTGCATGCAGACGGGATTTGGACACGTGAAGAGCGTGATTTGAAAGAACACATTTATTATGGAATTCCGGATTTATCGGCAGAACAAAAGCAGAAGTACACAGGGAAACGCATTGCAGTCGTAGGAGGCGGGCACTCTGCGATCAACACATTACTAGATCTAGCCAAGCTGAAAGAAACAGATCCGAGCACGGAAATTATTTGGGTGATGAGAAAGAAATCGGTTGAAGAAGCTTACGGTGGTGAAGAGAATGACCAGTTAGAGGCTCGAGGAGCACTTGGAAGCCACATTCACCAGTTGATTGATGCCGGCCAAGTCCAGGTGGTTACTCCATTTATGATCGAGAAGGTTTCCCAAAACGATGGAAGGATTCATATCCAAGGGACTGCAAATGGTGAAAGCAAGGCGATACAAGAAATCGATGAGATTATCGTAAATACAGGAAGCCGGCCGGATTTCTCATTCTTGAGTGAGATTAGACTTAGCATTGATCCTGCAACGGAGAGTGTTGAAGCACTTGCGCCCCTTATCGATCCCAATGTACACAGCTGCGGAACCGTAAGACCTCATGGTGAAAAAGAGCTGCGCCATGTAGACAAGAACTTTTATCTCGTTGGAATGAAGAGTTATGGCCGAGCGCCAACCTTTCTTATGGCAACGGGCTACGAACAGGTCAGATCTATTGCAGCATACCTGGATGGCGATCTGGAAGCTGCATCGAAGGTTGAATTAGAGCTGCCAGAGACTGGCGTATGTGGTATTAGCAGTGCGCCGAATGCCAACGATTGTTGCATGCCAGTTTCATCTGCTAAAACGAGCTGCAATTAATAATTAGAGAAGGGGGAGAATCGAAAGACAGGATTCTCCCTGTACAAACAAACGAAGGAGTGAAGAGTTATGTACAAATCCATCATTATAGGAACGGGTCCAGCAGGTTTAACAGCAGCTATTTATTTAGCTAGAGCTAATTTGAATCCGCTTGTTATTGAAGGACCACAACCGGGTGGCCAATTGACATTAACTACAGAAGTTGAGAATTTCCCTGGATTTGTTGATGGAATCATGGGACCTGAGCTCATGGATAATATGAGAAAACAAGCGATTCGATTCGGTGCTGAGTTTAGGAATGGTTGGGTGCATGAAGTGGATTTCTCTTCACGTCCGTTTCGATTGTCCGTTGAGGGGCTGGGTCAATTGGAAGCTGAAACGATCATTCTCTCCACGGGAGCATCAGCGAATTTACTTGGCGGTATACCAGGCGAGAAGGAGAATATCGGCCGTGGCGTAAGCACATGCGCGACATGTGATGGTTTCTTTTTTCGAAATAAAGAAGTGCTGGTCGTGGGCGGGGGAGATTCTGCCATGGAAGAAGCCAATTTCCTTACGAAGTTCGCTTCTAAGGTAACGATTGTCCATCGTCGTGATGAACTGCGTGCTTCGAAGATTATGCAGGAACGTGCAAGACAAAATCCTAAAATAAGCTGGGCTCTTAGCAAAGAATCCACTGAAATTATCGCAGATGATCGCGGAGTTACCGGACTGCGAGTCAAGGATATAAAAACAGGAAATGAAGAAATCATCGAGACCAACGGAATTTTTATTGCGACGGGTCATACGCCCAATACAGCATTTTTAAAAGGACAGATCGATACCGATCCAGTTGGGTATATTCGTGTGAAACCTGGTACGACCGAAACGAACATTCCCGGGGTTTTTGCTTGCGGAGACGTACAAGATCCGAAGTACCGTCAGGCGATTACAGCTGCAGGTACAGGATGTATGGCTGCTCTTGACAGCGAAAGATTTTTAGAAGTAGAATCCGCGTTTATAAAATCAGTCACAGATTCGGCTGAAATATAAGCGTATGCTTATGTATGAATTAGATTTCACTTAAAAAGACAACAAAGCAAATTCGAAAAGAAAACGATACGGCACAACTTAATTCAGTAACAGGCTTTCGCCCCGACCCTTGCGGTCGGGTTTTACCTTAACATGAGAGCAAGAAGGAGCAACTAGATCATGAAGGGCACGAATGATTTAACCCAAGGTCCTATTATGTCTACTTTAATGAAATTGACGATTCCCATCATTGCAACCAATTTTATATCTACAACCTACGGTCTTGTGGATATGATTTGGGTTGGAGGACTAGGAAGTGGACCGGTTGCTGCAATTGGCACAGCAAGCTTCTTCATTAATTTAGCGATTGCGTTATCGACCATGATAACGATTGGTACTGGCATCAAGGTCTCACATTGTATGGGGGCCGGTCAGGGAGAACAAGCTAAGTCTTATGTAAAAAACGGATTTATCATGTCTATTGTATTAGGGCTGCTCTACATGGTTTTTATCATATTGACCCAGGACCAGCTGATCGGTTTCTTCGATCTGGGAAGTGAAAAAGTTGAGCAGATGGCGAAGCAATTTCTATTGATTTCGATAGTAGGTACCCTATTTTCAATTCTGAACACCTTATATGCAACCATTTTGAATGCGATGGGAAACAGTAAACAACCATTTTATATTTTTTCAATGGGTCTCATTTTAAATATTATTCTTGATCCATTTCTAATCTATGGAGTTGGCAGTTTTGAAGGTTGGGGAGTTGCAGGGGCCGCTATTGCTACATTAACGGCCAATGTATTAGTAACTTTGCTGTTTATCATGAAAACGAAAAACTTAGAAATGATCTCTAAGCAATCGGTCTGGAACAATCGTCTCATGAAAGAAGTTATCCGATTGGGAGTTCCGATTACGATTCAACGGGTCACCTTTACGATCATTTCGATCATTATYGCTAARATTATTGTAAGGTGGGGGGCTGATGCCATTGCGGTTCAAAAAGTTGGCATTCAAATTGAATCGATCTCCTATATGACGATCGGTGGTCTACAAGGGGCTATCGCGGCCTTTTTTGGACAAAATTACGGAGCACGTCGATTGGATCGAATTCAGCAGGGTTATCGAAAAGCGTTGCTGTTGACCTCCATATTTGGCACTTTCATTTCGCTCATATTCATTTTGTTCCCTCAGCAACTCTTTTCGCTGTTTCTATCTGATGATACGAGTATGAAGCTCGGAGAAGATTATATGCGAATTATCGGCTTCTCCCAATTATTTATGTGCATGGAACTGATGACCGTAGGTGCGTTTAACGGTATTGGTAAAACACATATTCCGCCGATCTTCAGCATTTTATTTACGGCGCTAAGAATACCCTTGGCTTTGCTCTTATCTGAACCGTTTGGTTTAAATGGGGTGTGGATGTCGATTGCGCTAAGTAGTGTTTTTAAGGGTATCATTTTGGTCATCTGGTTTAGAAAGTCTTTGCGCAGTATTCATAAATCGTTTGCCACTTCTTAATGAACAAGGATAAAGGACGGTCATAAACATGAAATTGTTGAATCGTGAACTTATAGAGGTTGTAATAGACCATGCACTTCAAAATGATCTGCTTCGAGGTCATTTCGGTTTAGAAAAAGAAAATGTACGGGTCGATCAAGATGGAAAGCTTGCACTGACACCTCACCCAAAGGCTTTTGGAAGCAAGACGGAAAACCCTTATATTCAAACTGATTTCTCAGAAAGTCAAATTGAGATGATCACTCCAGCCTTCAAGTCGATTGAAGAGACTTATCATTTCATGGAAGCCTTGCAAGACATTGTTTCTGTGGAATTGGAAGGAGAGTATTTGTGGCCTAGTAGCAATCCTCCCATGCTTCCTGAAGAGAATGAAATACCTATTGCCAAAATGAGCGATCCCATCGCAGACGACTATCGAAATGAATTGGCGGATAAGTATGGTCGTAAAAGACAATTGTTAAGCGGAATTCATTATAATTTCTCGTTTGATGAGAAATTTCTTACAAAGCTATATGATACCCAGGGACGGCATAAAGACTTTAAGGAGTTCAAAGATGCGATTTATTTTAAAGTAGCCCGTAACTTGATGAGGTATCGATGGCTGCTCATTTATCTAACAGGAGCAAGTCCTGTTTTTGATAATACCTATATTGAGCAATGTGTTAACTTGGCGGATTCCCATGATAATAAAAGTTATTATTTTCCGATTATGAACTCACTTCGGAACAGTATGTGTGGCTATCGGAACGAAAAATCGTATTATGTTTCTTTTCATTCGGCCAAAGAGTATGTTCATGACTTAAACAGGCTGATTCAACAGAATGAATTACTGAGCGTAAAGGAATTTTACAGCCCCGTTCGCTTAAAAACCGCTAAGGGGATCAATCCGTGCCAAGAGCTTGTGGAAGATGGAGTAGCATACTTAGAGCTTCGATTTATGGATATTAATCCACTTCATAAGATTGGAATAAGTAAAGAAATGATGCACTTTATACATTTGTTTATTCTCTTTATGCTGCTTAAAGTAGATGAATCCTTCCATGAGGAAGACCAAAGGATAGCTGATGTAAACCAAGATCAGGTGATTATGGAGGGTATAAAAGGCTATTTAAACGAGCCTGAATATAGTCATTTCACGATGGAGGAAATGGCACTCGCTGTTATCGATGAGATGAAGGATATGGTGCAGCTTTTATTTCCTAAGAATGAGGATTATCAGCACATTCTGGACAGTGAAAAGCAAAAGATTCTTCATACTGAGTTGAATGTTGCATCTAGAGTGAAGTCCGAGATTCAAAAATCATCCTATCTGACATACCATTTGGAAAAAGCGAAAACATACGCTCAGAACAGTATTCAAAATGGATACCGTTTTGCAGGGTATGAGGATCTCGAATTATCAACTCAACTTCTCTTAAAGGCAGCGGTGAAACGAGGCATACGCTTTAAGTGGATGGATCGGGATGAGAATTTTGTATTACTATCAAAAGGTAATCATCAAGAGTATGTGAAGCAAGCAACGAAAACTTCCTTGGATTCCTATAGTACGGTGTTAATTATGGAAAATAAGGTGGTTACGAAAGAAGTTCTCAAACAACATGGAATTCGTGTACCGTCAGGGGAAGCGTTTCAGAGCTTGGATGAAGCAATGTCCACCTATGAAACATATCGCGGTACTCCCATTGTGATAAAGCCCAAATCAACCAATTTTGGGTTGGGCATTACGATCTTCAATCAAGATTATTCGAGAGAGGATATGAAAAAAGCGTTTGAAATCGCCTTTTCGCATGATCAAACGGTTCTTCTTGAAGAATTTATGACAGGAAAGGAATATCGCTTTCTGGTCATGGGGGATCAGGTTGTAGGGGTACTGCATCGTGTCCCTGCAAATGTCGTCGGTGACGGTATCCACACGATCGAACAGCTTGTTCATGAGAAGAATAAAGACCCACTTCGAGGTAAAGGGTATAAGACTCCCCTTGAGAAAATTCAGTTAGGGGAAGCAGAAGAGATGTTTTTGAAGAACCGAGGTATGAGTTGGAACGATATACCCCAGCTAGGGGAAGTTATCTATCTAAGAGAAAATTCGAACATTAGTACAGGTGGAGACAGTATCGATTTTACGGATGAAATGCCAAACAGCTATAAGGAACTTGCCATTCAATCAGCTAAAGCTGCAGGAGCGACTATATGTGGTGTGGATATGATGATTGATTCCTTAGAGGAAGAAGCAACCGATACCAATTACAGCATTATAGAAATCAACTTCAATCCAGCGATTCATATCCACTGCTACCCTTACATCGGAAAGAATAGAAAGGCAAATGAAAAGATTCTGGATTTACTGTTTGGTTAGTTCGATTACGGCTGTGTAAGTTGATTCCATCGGGGAAGGTGTCGCAGTAAACCAGGATGCTTAGACAAATCAAATGAATTGAATTGTGATTGACACAAGGTGATGATGAAAGAAGGGCGGGGGGAGACCTGCCCCCCCAAGAGAGGGCGGGATTCGGATATATAATTTGCTGATATAAGCGATAATGCATAAAGATTTTATAACCACATTCGTAGAAAACCTACTTGCGGTAAGAACCGAAGTATCGTTCAAGCCATCCCCACTGCAAGTAGGATGTGGTGTTGCTTAATGGGAAATTTTTGGAAGTTGCGTCTACACACTTGAAATCAAGCGCTCTTTCGATTAATATATAAGCATTAAATTATATGGTTATGATTTAACTTACAAGAATGGGGTGAATCATATTGGAGCAAATGAACGAAATTGCCGAAAAGCTAAAACTGCTTGGAGATAAAACAAGGCTTACTATGTTAACGCTTCTTAAACAAAAAGAATGGTGTGTTTGCGAATTCGTTGATATTTTCGACATGTCCCAGCCAGCGATTAGCCAGCACTTAAGAAAGCTTAAGTCTCAGGGGATTGTAAATGAAGCCCGTCGTGGCCAATGGGTTTTTTATTCCTTGAATGTTGATGATAAGCCATATATCCAAGCCGTGTTAAATGAGATGCCAAGTGCTCAAGAAGTACTCTCATCCATGAATAAGGAAGTTAACTGTGCTTGTGATTAACAGGAATATTTAGCAAATGGTTGAGTGATGCTAAAAATGATCTCTGTTTTTTATATAAGCATATAGTTATATATTGATTCTTGCTGTACTTAAGTCATCGCATAATTGGAGGTTTGAACATTGGTTTCTGTTGTCCTGGCTAGCATCATTTTTCTTGTTACCTTAGTTTTTGTCATTTGGCAGCCTAAAAATCTATCCATTGGATGGTCTGCCTGCGGTGGTGCTGTACTTGCACTGCTCGTTGGAGTCGTTGACTTTCAGGATGTATGGGATGTCACCCAAATCGTATGGAATGCAACGCTCGCCTTTGTCGCGATCATTATCATTTCATTGATCTTGGATAAAATCGGTTTGTTCGAGTGGGCCGCCTTACATATGGCGAATGCAGCTCGAGGAAACGGTATCCGGATGTTTGTGTATGTATCCGTTCTTGGAGCTGTTGTCGCTGCTTTTTTCGCAAACGACGGTGCGGCTCTAATCTTAACTCCGATTGTGCTTGCCATGGTACGAGCGCTGAATTTTGACGAGAAGAAGGTATTCCCTTTTATCATCGCAAGTGGTTTTATTGCGGACACAACTTCGCTGCCACTTGTAGTCAGCAACCTGGTGAATATCGTATCGGCCGATTTCTTCGGCATTACGTTTATCGAATACGCCAG
>NZ_JBNDYG010000084.1:0-25091 GCF_049893405.1 Paenibacillus sp. Dod16 | reverse complement strand
TTTCTTCGTTTCTTCGCTATATCGATTAAAGGTTTGGCCTTTCTTCGCTGACATAACAAAAATCCCCTCCGGTATCCAGTATTTGAGTTCATTGTAACATGTCCTCTTTTTTCACTGTCTACCATGAGGGGATAATACCACTGTGAAAGCGGCTCCTCTTTTTCTTTATTTTATGATGATGTTGGCCGGCCGTGAATGCTGGTATCAGATACTCGCACCGAGCCTTTAACTCTCATGGCAGTGTGCCGATACGCCTTGGCGCAGCTGATCAACGGGATAAGACAGCGTTTCGTTCAAATGTTATCCTTATTTTACCAGGCGTAGGCCTGCGGAGCGGCTCCGCCCGGACCCGGGAAAATTTCATCCAGACGCTTCATTACGGATTCATCGAGTTCAATCTCAAGCGAGCGCAGGGAGCTTTCGAATTGCTCCAGCGTGCGCGGTCCGATAATCGGTCCCGTAACCGCCGGGTTCTTAAGCACCCAGGCAAGGGCGACGTTATCCTGTGGTTCGCCAAGCTCCTGGCAGAGTGCGGCGAACTGTTCCAGCTGCGAGCGGTGTTTCTCCACGCGCTCCGCATTGCCCCCACTGCGAGAGCCTTCGATTTTCTTAAGCGCATTGCGTCCCAGCAGTCCACCGTCCAGCGGACTCCATGGAATGACGCCGAGCCCAAGCTGCTGCGAAGCGGGAAGCACTTCGAGTTCCGGCAATCGGCAGGTCAGGCTGTATTTATGCTGTTCGGAAACGAGGCCGAGGAAATGCCGGCTCTGGGCTGCGGCTTGCGCAACCGCAATCTGCCAGCCCGCAAAGTTGCTGGATCCGACATACCCGATTTTTCCTTGATGAACCGCAACCTCAAATGCGCCCCACAGCTCGTCCCAGGTGACGGAAGGATCGACGTGATGCATTTGGTACAGCTCGATATGGTCTGTCTGCAGACGCTTTAGCGACGCTTCGAGATGACGGCGAAGTTTATAGCTCGACAGCCCGGCTTCATTGTTGGGACCATCCAGAGGATCGCTCATGGAGCCATAGAATTTGGTAGCCAAAACGACTTTCTCGCGGCGGCCCCCGCCTTGATTAAACCAGCGTCCGATAATGGTTTCGGTCAGGCCCGAGTTCTCGCCCCAGCCGTAGACATTGGCTGTATCGAAGAAATTGACGCCTGCGTCAAGCGCTGCATCCATAATGCGGAAGGCTTCCTTTTCATCCGTAGCAGGACCAAAATTCATCGTCCCCAAACACAGACGACTTACTTTCATACCGGATTTACCTAGAGCAGTGTACTGCATAATCGATGATCACTCCTTGGTCGTTTAGGGTATAAGACAAATTCACCCCTATTGTAGCGTATTGGCAGAAAAATGTAACTAACGGTGTGGGGTAACGTTAATATGGTTGCACTGAAAGCCGACCTGCGAGTGATCTGTTTACTTCATTGGCCAAATTTAAAGAGCAAGAAGCAAGAAGCAAGAAGCAAGAAGCACAAGCAGGACTAGGAGTAACCGAGAATCTCTTCAAGATGTTACTTTCAAGAGCCGCCCCATGATTATACATAGGGCGGTTCTTCTATCTCCCACCACCCTTGTGGTCAGGGAGATGTGCTCTTCTCAGTGACCTGTCAATCGCCAATTCATTAGCTTCGAAGCAGCGAAGAGGACGAATCGATTTCGGAAAAGCGGAGCGGTCGCCTTTGGAGCCGAATTTCAACCCCAGACATACAATCCAGAAATTCGGCGACAACAGCGATTGGAGGAACGATACGTAATCGGAGCCTCTCACATTAAGTCTTCGAAGTCTCGCATAAAGCTGCTCTCATTAAAGCCGCTCTCGCATAAGTTACCCACGCACAAAAGCACACACGATTAAGCTTTACCTCGAGCCTTTCTCAAAGTAAGCCTTACTCGCGTTCAGTCGCTCTTGCGATATTAACTCTTCGAGCTTCTGCACAACTCTTTGAGCGTCTGCGCAACTCTTCGGCGCAGCCATCTCCCTAATCACTTTCCCCCTGCTTATAGGCAAAACGAATTAAGTTCATAGTTTCTATATCTTGGTCAATCAAGGGGGAAGTATGTTACAACAGTAACTAGATGATTAAATACGACCAGTGTATATATAAATTAAGGAGTGACGAAGAATGGCAGAAATGAAGAAAATCGCGGTAATTGCCGGAGATGGCATCGGTCCTGAGGTAGTGGCTGAAGCGGAGAAGATCATTAAACGTACCGAAGAGGTGTTCGGATATTCATTTACGACGGAACATGCACTGTTTGGCGGCATCGCCATTGACGAGAAAGGGACGCCGCTGCCAGAAGAAACGTTGAATGTATGTAAGAGCGCCGATGCTGTATTGCTTGGTGCGGTAGGCGGACCGAAATGGGACAACAATTCGAAGGAGCTTCGCCCGGAAACCGGATTGCTTGGCATCCGTAAAGAGCTTGGCCTGTTCTCCAACCTGCGTCCGGCTGTCATTTTCGATTGCTTGAAGGATGCGTCCACATTGAAGCCTGAAGTCCTGGAAGGTACTGACTTGATGGTCGTTCGTGAGCTGACAGGAGGCATATACTTCGGCGAGAAATTCAGACGCGAAGGTGCTGGTGGCGAAGAAGCGGTAGATACTTGCGTATACAATACGGCGGAGGTAGAGCGAATCGTCCATCAAGCCTTCGAGATTGCACAGAAGCGCCGGAAGAAGCTGGCTTCCGTCGATAAAGCGAATGTGCTGGAAACGTCCCGCTTGTGGCGCGAAACGGTAAACCGCATCGCTCCTGAATATCCGGACGTGGAGCTGGAGCATGTGCTGGTAGACAATTGCGCGATGCAGCTTCTGCGCCGCCCGTCCAGCTTTGACGTGATCGTAACCGAGAACATGTTCGGCGACATCCTGAGCGATGAAGCAGCCATGCTGACAGGTTCCATCGGCATGCTGGCATCCGCATCCATGGGCGAGGGTGCTTTCGGCCTGTACGAGCCGGTACACGGTTCGGCACCTGATATTGCCGGTCAAGGCTTGGCAAACCCGATCGCAACGATTCTGTCCGTAGCGCTGATGTACCGCCTCACGTTCGGCTACGAGGATGCGGCAGACGCAATTGAACGCGCAGTTGCCGAGGTGCTTGATGCCGGACATCGTACAGCAGACATTGCTGTGGATAAGAGCAAAGCGCTCAGTACGACAGAAATGGGCGATTTGATCGCTGCGGCTATCCGTTAATAGGGGAAGCATTCGTTCAAGGAAAATCCTTATTTATAATAATTATAATAAAGTAACGTCTACAATCTTGACTTTGATTAGCCTCAATGATAACATTTCTATTAAATGTTCATAGGAACATAGCATGTAGGAAATACACGTATTTTCTTACATATGTTAAGGAGGAATTCAATCATGGCAGAACGTTTGGTTGGTAAAGCGGCTCCTGATTTTACAATGGAAACTGTATCAGGAGACGGTAAAGATTTTGGTAAAGTAAGCCTGTCCGACTACCGCGGCAAATGGCTCGTATTCTTCTTCTATCCGCTTGATTTCACTTTTGTATGCCCAACTGAAATCACGGCTCTCAGCGATGCTTATGATCAATTCAAAGCATTGGATACTGAAATTCTGGGTGTAAGTGTTGACTCTATCCACAGCCACAAAGCTTGGATCAACACTGCTAAAGAAGCTAACGGTCTGGGAGCATTGAACTTCCCGCTGGCTTCCGACATCACCAAAAACGTAGCAAGAGACTACGGTGTTCTGATCGAAGAAGAAGGCGTTGCTCTGCGCGGCTTGTACATCATCGATCCAGAAGGCGAATTGAAATATCAAGTTGTAAACCATAACGACGTAGGCCGCAGTGTAGAAGAAACGCTCCGCGTTCTTCAAGCACTTCAATCCGGCGGATTGTGCGCTATGAACTGGAAACCAGGCGACAGCAACCTGTAATTCCATTTCGTTAAAGTTAAGGTGACCCTCATTATCTGACATTATGTGCAGGTAGTGGGGGTTTTTTCACCTCTGATTTTATTGGATGAAATAGGGGAAGACTCTTGTTTAGAGAACCGCTCTTGCGTTGATATATAATTTAAATTTAAATATATAGGCTAACGGACTTATGTTTAGGGAATCGTGCCTAAAATTTTTATCGAGGTTCTTTTCATGAAGGAATTAGCGGGAGTGAAAGCGAATACAATATTTTGAAACGGTTGAGAGTCCACAAAAGGAGGGTGAACGATATGAGTTTTTGCTGTGGGGCTAGTATGATGGGTACAAAGGGTACACTGAAGCATTATCGCACTCAAGTACATAATGTTCCCCTGCTGTCTTGTCCGGTCTGCCATCGCGTGGAGGTACATCATCGGGTTGAGAATGAATATGAAATATTAGCTGAATATGCCCATGGTGACGGAGCATCCCAGGTGGATTTTCAGGATTATGTGATGGAAGATGAGGATGCGATTTTTGAGAATGTTGTCAACCGGGAGTCGGAGGATCCGCTAACGGTGGTTCAGAGTCAGATTGATATGTCGTTAGATCTCCTGGTGGTTGCCAAATGGATGGAGGATGAGAAGTGGCAGGGCGAACTGAAAAGACGGCTTGCCGTGATGAGTCAGCGCAGACTCCGGCTCCAGAAGCAGCCTTAATCCAGGAATTAATAAAGCCTCGTGAGTACTCGGGGCTTTTTTAATGTTTCAAATCATACAAAAGGGGGTAATGTTTATATTAGTTGTTTGGAATTAGGTGTTAGATCCACTACATAAGCAGAAATACATAAGCATGATGCATGGTATTTTTATGCAATTTCCCATTTTTCGACAGGATTTCTGATTGACGTTTCTTTGTCTCGATGACTATCATGGAAGGAAGCAGATTCGGGCTGCTTCTGATTCAAAGGCGGACAAGCTGATGTTTGCAAGGTTTTTTGTCGGTTTGGTGAGTTCAACTTTTCATGAAAAGGGGGAGCCATCTTGTTGAGTCAAATCCGTGAATCTGAGCTGCAGGCAATTCGTTCTTTTCATTCCAGCCAGCTTATTAGGAACAAGTATGAGAACATACTGGAGAATCTCGACAGCGGGATCATCCTCTTTGATAGTGACGGTGTGTTAGCATTTGTTAATGTACAGATGGCAAAATTGTTAGGTGTATCCCGTAAATCGCTGACTGGCTGTACGCTGACCCAACTATTGAGACATCCCCAGCTCTCCAGATTTAAGAAGAGAAAAATACTTCGCATTTTTCGGGAAACGGTATTCCACCGCAAGAGATTTCATGAATTGGTTGATGAATATGGCCGATCGTGGCTGATCACGATGACTTATGGGGACCAGATGGAAGGCGATTTTCTGATTAGCGTGAAGGATGTCTCCGACTTCAAACGAATTGAGCAAACCGCTTATCAGAACGATAAGCTGGCCATGCTGGGAAAAATCTCGGCCTCCATTGCCCATGAGATACGCAACCCGCTCACCTCCATCCGTGGCTTCATCCAACTGCTTCGTCCGCATCTCGTAAGTTTAGGTAAGGACGAGTATGCCAGAATTATACTTACGGAGATCGATCGCGCGAATGATATTATATATGAATTTCTAAATTCCTCCAAACCCTCGGCTCCAGAAACCAAAATTGTGTCCGTATCCTCTTTATTGAAGGAAGTTGTTCTGCTAACTGAAAGTGAAGCCTTAATGAAGGGATGCCAGATTAATCTGCATACCGATAAGACCCCGCCTGCGTTTATATCCGTGGATGTGAAGCAGATCAAACAGGTGATTCTGAATATTATTAAAAATGCCCTGGATGCGATTAATGAGCATCATGATGAGAACATCACCGGCGTGATTGATATTTCAGCCCGCGATACGGGGAAACATATCAACATCTGCATATCGGATAACGGCGGCGGCATGGATCAGAACACACTGAACCATCTGTTCAACCCGTTCTTCACAACGAAGGAGAGTGGAACGGGGCTCGGGTTATCCGTAAGTTACAGTATTATCAGAAACCATGGCGGTTCGATTGCCGTGGATAGSCAGGTTGGTGCCGGAACGGAGTTTGTGATTACTTTTCCCAAGCTGGACGTTTCGGAAGTCTAAGATTGTACGATACGTGCCTGAAATGAATACGAGAGCAGCTGTTCCGATGGAATGGCTTTTTCTTTTTTAGGAGGAGATCACGCATGATGTGGACATTAAAGGGCAGTTTATCATCCGGGCAAGTGCATACCGATGCGATCATTGTTCCCGTAACGAAAAAACAAGCGGCGGATGGCGGCGTTTCCGAGTCCTGGGATCCACTGCTCAAACAGTTGGTCGAGAATCGGTTATTTGATGGCACTCCGAATCGGTCATTCGTATGGCCCGAGAGGATCGAAGGGGGAGCACGCTTGTTAATATGGCTGGGACGTCCCGAAGGAATTCTGACATCCGAGCAGCTGCGGCTGCTTGCAGCACAGGCAGTAAAAGCAGCCGGGAGATCGGGTGTACGCAGTGCCGCCATTCAAATTCCAAATACGATGGTTAACTTTACCGCCGAACAAACGCCGCAAGATGCTGCTCAGGCTTTAACTGAAGGGTTTATCCTCGGAAGCTATCGGAAACCGCATTATAAGCGTGATGCTTCCGAGCCAACGAATATAGAAGAAATCCTTTACTATATAGAAGGCGATATGGATGCGGAATTTGAAGCAGGGTGGACGAAGGGAATGTCATTAGGCGCAGCGATTGGAGAAGCAACCTGCCTGGCACGAGACCTGACGAATCTGCCCGGCAATATGCTGCTGCCGGAAGACCTGGCCCAGAAGGCGCTTCAGTTGGCGAAACGGTATGGTTTCGAAGCCCAGGTACTGGACGAGGACGCCATAGACGAGAAAGGTATGGGCGGCCTCCTGGCCGTAGGCAAAGGCAGCATCCATCCACCGCGCATGATCGCGATCCGTTATCAGGGACGGGAGACGTGGGAGGATGTTGTCGGCCTTGTTGGCAAAGGGGTTACGTTTGATACCGGTGGCGTGTCGCTGAAGAGGGCATCCGGAATGGAGGATATGATCAGTGATATGGGCTGGGCGGCTACCGTAATGGGCGTTATGGAAGCGTTAGGACGGATTCGCCCCAGAGTCAATGTAGTGATGGTGATTCCGACTGCGGAGAATGTGATGAGCGGTAGTGCCTTTAAACCCGGCGATATCGTCACGACACTGAGCGGCCGCACCATCGAAGTATTGAATACGGATGCCGAGGGCCGTATCGTGCTTGCGGACGGAATAACCTATGCCAAGCAGCTTGGAGCTTCGCGTTTGATTGACGTAGCTACATTGACGGGGTCCGTCGTTTCGGCTCTTGGGGATATCGCCACTGGGGCCGTAACCAATGATGAGACTTTTTTGCAGGAGCTTATTGCCTCCTCCCGGAGGGCCGGCGAAAAGATATGGCCGCTGCCATCCTATCCGGAGTTTTGGGATAAATTGAAGAGTGAGGTGGCGGATTTACGAAATCAAACGGGCCGAGAAGGCGGGACGATAACGGGCGGTCTTTTTGTGGGGACATTTGCTGATGGACTGCCTTGGGTGCATTTTGACATAGCAGGTACGGCATACCTATCCAAGGAGCGGGGCGTGGATCCCAAAGGGGCAACCGGCGTGCTCGTCCGCACCATCACCGATTGGATACTCAAACAGGCCCAGGTCGCCAATTGAAGCGTTTGTTCTGAATTGAAGAGACAGCGGCCGGCCCGTACCCCTTTGAATAACGTCCGTCCTTCGGACGTTTTTGCTTTACTTTTCAACCGGCATTCAAGTATGATGAAGAGAAAAATTGCCGAGAGGAGTTTAGCTTAGATGATTAAGAGTAGTCAGACAAAGATTGTAGACTGTACCATTCGCGATGGCGGACTGGTAAATAACTGGGATTTTAGTGTAGAATTCGTACAAAATTTATATGCGGGCCTGAATGAGGCTGGCGTGGACTATATGGAAATCGGCTATAAAAATTCGCCTAAACTGCTGAAAGGCGCTGATCAGGCGGGCCCTTGGCGTTTTCTGGATGATGAATTCCTCAGAGAAGTCATTCCTCATAAAGGTAAAACCAAACTGTCCGCACTTGTAGATATCGGCCGCGTGGATGAAGACGATATTTTGCCGCGCGAGGAAAGCTTGCTGGATCTCATCCGTGTCGCTTGCTACATTAAAGACGTGGATAAGGCGCTTGCGCTGGTACAGACCTTCCATGATCGTGGTTACGAGACTACGCTCAACATTATGGCCCTCTCCAACGTAATGGAGAACGAGCTGCTGGAAGCTTTTGAGCTGATCAGGGAGAGCGTCGTGGATGTGGTATATATCGTCGATTCTTACGGAAGCCTTGATCATAAAGATATGGAATACCTTGTGAATAAGTTCAAGACGCATCTGCCGAACAAACGCCTGGGCGTTCATACCCATAACAACATGCAGCTGGCGTTCTCCAACACGCTGGTCGCTGCAGATCTTGGCGTTGAGCTTCTGGATGCATCCGTATACGGGATGGGACGTGCGGCTGGCAACTGCCCGACCGAGCTTTTGGTTACCCATCTGAAAGGCACCAAGTATGAACTGCGTCCGGTACTGGATATTATCGAGCGCTACATGATTCCACTTCGTGAAAAAGAAGAGTGGGGTTATATCATGCCTTACATGATTACAGGCACCCTGGATGAACATCCACGCTCCGCCATGGCCCTTCGTGCTTCGGACGATAAAGACAAAATTGTGGATTTTTATGATAAATTGACGACACCGGAAGTGACTTTCGACAAAAAATAGGCAAGGTGCTTTTGCAGCTCTGCTCGTATCAGGTCAAGGTAGTATCAGCATCTTTCCCTCCTTGGAAGGATGCTGTTTGCTTTTTTAATATGGGTGATCTATTTTCCATAAAATACATGTTGAAATTACGTGTTCGGCATGGTATATTTATTTTTGTCTTCAAAAGACAGCATCTTTATTATCGGGACGTAGCTCAGCTTGGTAGAGCACCTGGTTTGGGACCAGGGGGTCGCATGTTCAAATCGTGTCGTCCCGATTCGCTTAAGATTTAGGACCTCACAGAAGTAATCGGGAGATGCGCCGAGTCATAGCTTCACTTTTGTAGGTATATATGCGGGTGTAGTTCAATGGTAGAACTCCAGCCTTCCAAGCTGGTAGCGTGGGTTCGATTCCCATCACCCGCTTATGTAAGAACAGAAAACCCTTGGTGACAAGGGTTTTTTTGTTTACTTTTTTTCGAATTGTAGATAGGACCGGATAAACAGGCGATAGCAGGAATTCGAATATGTAGAAGTTCCGCTAATCAACCCTTTTACTTCTTAAGAATATCTGTTATAATGGCCATAATTTCATTCCAAGAATGCGAGGTAACCTAGTCCAATGAAGTAAGACACCCTTTTCTCTAAAAACAACTGCATGTGGTTTGCAGGCGTTTCTCTACGGCGGTAGAGGGAGAGATTTGGTGTGTCTGAACAATGTGACTGGGGTACCTCTTTTTGTTATGTCGAAAGTGGTACTCTTATACAAAACAATCACATAAACGGAACGGATTGCGGCTTTCGCTGACAGCCGACGGTATAGAGCCTAACATCTCCATACCGTCAGGGCTGGCCTGGAATGAACAGCCGAAGGAAGTGTGCTGTGGCGTGCGTTCGTCCCGTTACTCAGATCAGAACAAATCCTCTCTCATGATATCCGCCGCAGGCCATCGCTTGCGGTTTTTTAGTTTTTCCCAAAGAGAGAGGATGAGGCGATATGACCATGATTCTAAAAGCGAAAGATATAAGTATGGAGCTCCAAGGGAGGCCGTTGTTTGAAGGCATTCAGCTGGAGGTGGCAGAAGGAGAGCGGATTGCGCTGTACGGGCGCAACGGCACCGGCAAAACCACGCTCCTCTCGATTCTGGCCGGCGAGCTCGAACCTGCCTCAGGCGTTGTGGAGACGATTCTCCCACGAGATCGCTGGGGCTGGCTCAGGCAGCAGGATGAGCCGGACGAAATCGATCGGAGTGCCATCGATACGGTGCGCAGCCGCAGTAACCCTTCGTTGTGGCAGCTGAAGCTTCAGCTTGCCAGCGTCGAGCAGCGGATGAATGGCGGCAGCGCTGCTGAGATGGAATCATTGCTTGAGCAATATGGCAATCTGCTGGAGCGTTACGAGTCCCAGAACGGTTTCCAGTGGGAGACCGAGGTGGAGAAAGCGATGACGATGCTGGGCATCGGGCCGGAGGTATGGCCTGTGTCTTACCGCGAGCTGAGCGGAGGCCAGAAGACGAAGGTCATGCTGTCAGGGCTCCTTGTATCGGCACCGGAATTTTTACTGCTCGACGAGCCCACGAACCATCTGGACAGTGAGAGCTTGGTCTGGCTGGAGCAGTGGCTGGTATCATCCTACAAAGGCACCGTGTTGTTTGTATCCCATGACAGAGAGTTCATCGACCGGGTAGCAACCTCTGTATGTGAGCTGACCTCGGAGGAACTCCGGCGTTACCGGGGAGGATATACGGATTACCGCCGTGAAAAGGAACGGGAGCTGCGCGAGCAGGAGACGCTTTACCGAAAGCAGGAGCTGGCCCGCAAAGCGCTGGAGGAATCGATCCGAAGATATGAGGAATGGTTCCATAAAGCACATAACGCGGCCGGGGACGTGAATGACGTCAAGATCACCGCCAGCTTTTACAAGGCCAAGGCCAAGAAGAACATCTCAAGATATCATGCCAAGGAAAAAGCGCTGGAACGGCTGGAAGCAGAGCGGGTGGATAAACCGCGAAACGGTCCCAAGCTGAACATGGAGCTGGAAGGGGAGGCTTTCGGCGGCCGTACCCTCGTCCAAGTGAAGGATATCTGTTTTGGATACGGAGATCAGCAGCTTTTTAATAAGCTCACCTTCTATCTGAACCGCGGCGACCGGTTGGCCGTAAGAGGCCCTAACGGGAGCGGGAAAACGACATTGCTTAAGCTGCTTCTGGGCGAAATCGAACCGCATGAAGGCCGGATTACCCGAAATCCTTCCGTCAAGATCGGTTATTTCTCGCAGGAGCTTGAGGGGCTGGAACCCGAAACCACGCTGCTGGACAGTCTGCTTGTCATTCCGGGAATGACGGAGAGCCGTGCGCGTACTTTGCTGGGCTCGTTCCTCTTCAGACGGGACGATGTGTTTAAGAAGATGGGGCAGCTGAGTATGGGAGAGAAGTGCAGAACGGCTTTTCTGAAGCTGTACTTCAGCGGTGCGCATCTCCTTGTGTTGGATGAACCCTCGAATTACCTGGATGTGGATACCCGCGAGGTCATTGAACAAGTGCTCGTGAGTTTTCCCGGTGCGATTGCGCTCGTATCCCATGACCGGTATCTCGTGCGTAAAATCGCGAACCGACTCCTTACGCTGGCGCCCGGGAAAGCTCCGGTTTGGTTCGAGGGGAGTATGGACGAGGAGGAAGAGCAGGCCTCGCGGACCGGCGTGATCAAGGGAGATACGGAGAAGGACAACCGGCGGATGGAGCTCGAATACCGGATTCAGGAATTACTGGGCTTGTCAGCCGAAGATCTTGAACCCGGGGACGAGGGAAGCTGGCTTGCCGAGATTAAGGAACTTCGGGCTGAGCTGGCTAGACTTCAGTCGGAATAAGATCAAAGGATCGCGATTAAAATCAGCCGGATGGGGTTAAAATGGGGAAATGAAACTTGCCATATCGCGAAAGGTTGCATATAATAAACCCTATATATTTGCATATGTAACAAATGCGTTGATGGAGAAAAGTAGTCAGTGCCTCTTTACAGGGAAGGGATACCGTAGATTGAGAGTGTCCCTCAAAGAATCAGGCTGGTGAAGTTCGCTCCGGAGCAGTTCCTTGAACACGGCATGCTGCCGGTCAGTAGGGGATAACGGGTCCGATTCGTTACGTCGGTCAAGTGAGCATGATGAGGCATACTCGGGGCTAAGGCTTTTACCGCCTTGGTTAGGGTATGAAACATGTTAACAAGGGTGGTACCACGGTCTCTTCGTCCCTTTTCGGGAGGAGAGGCCTTTTTTGTTTTCAGTCTTTTTTGTTTTCAGTTCGATGATGGAGTTTACAAAGGGGTGTGCGAATAGCCATGAAGGAAAAATTAGAAGCATTAAAGCAGGAAGCATTGGCGCAA
Source organism: Paenibacillus sp. Dod16 (assembly GCF_049893405.1). Lineage (NCBI taxonomy): Bacteria > Bacillati > Bacillota > Bacilli > Caryophanales > Paenibacillaceae > Paenibacillus > Paenibacillus sp. Dod16. Next base: position 12,958 of record NZ_JBNDYG010000084.1, on the reverse strand, counting down.
TTGCAGGATGTTACCGATCCGCAGCAGCTGAATGATCTGCGGGTGAAATACCTTGGCAAAAAAGGGGCTTTGACGGAAATCCTGCGCGGAATGGGTGCGCTGAGCGCAGAAGAGCGTCCTGTTATCGGCCAGGTGGCCAATGACGTTCGGGGCGCGATTGAGGAAGTCATCTCCGGCAAGCAGGAAGCATTCCTGCAGCAGGAAACCGAAGAGCGCCTGCGTGCAGAGAAGGTGGACGTAACCCTCCCGGGCCGCAAGCTCAGCCAAGGCGCTGTTCATCCATTGAGCAAGGTGATCCAGGATATCGAGGATATCTTTATCGGGATGGGTTATCAGGTAGCAGAAGGACCCGAGGTGGAAACGGACTACTTCAACTTCGAAGCGCTGAATCTGCCAAAGAATCACCCGGCACGTGACATGCAGGATTCCTTCTATTTGACGGAAGATCTGCTGATGCGTACTCAGACATCCCCGGTGCAAGCCCGGACCATGCTGTCGATGCAAGGAAAAGCGCCTGTCAAAATCATCTGCCCGGGACGCGTATTCCGCCGGGATGACGATGACGCGACGCATTCGTTCCAGTTCCACCAAATCGAGGGCCTGGTCATCGGCGAGAACATTCGCATGAGTGATCTGAAAGGAACGCTGCTGCAATTCGTGCAGGAGATGTTCGGCGATAACACGCAGATCCGTCTGCGTCCAAGCTTCTTCCCGTTCACGGAGCCGAGTGCGGAAGTGGACGTATCCTGTGTAAGATGCGGCGGCAGCGGCTGTCGCGTATGCAAGCAAACAGGCTGGCTTGAGATTTTAGGCTGCGGCATGGTTCATCCGAAGGTGCTTGAAATGGGCGGTTATGACCCTAAGAAGTACAGCGGTTTTGCTTTCGGTATGGGGGTTGAGCGGATTGCGATGCTGAAATACGGCGTGGATGACATCCGTCACTTCTTCAACAACGATACAGCATTCTTGAATCAGTTCACGCGGATCTAATTTTAACGATAAAGGGAAGTGAATAGACAATGAGAGTTTCAACCGATTGGTTGTCCGATTATATTTCGCTCGAAGGTGTAACCTCAGAGGATTTGGCGAGCCGCATTACTTCGGCTGGTATTGAAATCGATGTGATCGAGAAACGGAATCAAGGCATTAATAAAGTGGTCGTCGGCTACGTTAAGAGCAAGGAGAAACATCCTGATGCAGACAAGCTGAATGTATGTATCGTGGATGCGGGTCAAGAGGAAGATCTCCAGATCGTGTGCGGAGCCAAAAATGTGGATGCGGGCCAGAAGGTGCCGGTGGCGCTTGTGGGCGCGAAGCTGCCTGGCGGTATGGATATCAAGAAGGCCAAGCTGCGCGGCGTGCTCTCCCAAGGCATGATCTGCTCGGCGAAGGAACTGGGCATGAATGACAAACTGCTGCCTAAAGAGCTGCAGGAAGGGATTCTGGTACTTCCGACGGATACGGAAATCGGCAAACCGATTGTGGATGTGCTGGGTCTGAACGATGAAATTTTGGAACTGGATCTGACACCGAACCGCTCTGACTGTCTCAGCATGCTGGGAGCCGCTTACGAAGTGAGCGCCATACTGGGGCGTGAGCTCAGTCTTCCGAATCCGGAAAAGGAAATGCTGGAGGTTCAAGATGCAGCGGCCGATCATATCTCGGTTACGATTGGCGCTGACGAGCAGTGCAGCCATTATGCGGCACGCTACATTACCGGTGTAAAGATCGGTCCTTCTCCGCTGTGGATGCAGAACCGCTTGATGGCGGCAGGCGTGCGCCCGATCAGTAATATCGTGGACATTACAAACTATGTGATGCTGGAATATGGCCAGCCGCTGCATGCTTTTGATGCCGATCAGTTGAAGGATGGCGCGGTTCACGTGCGTATGGCTGAAGCTGGCGAAACGATGGTGACGCTGGACGGCACGGAGCGTCGTCTGGAGCCGCATATGCTGGTGATTACAGCTGGCGGCAAGCCAGTGGCCTTGGCTGGCGTTATGGGCGGCCTGGAATCCGAAGTAACGGACAGCACGGTGAATATTTTCTTGGAATCGGCGAAGTTCGATGGCGGAACCGTACGCAAAACATCCCGTCAGCTCGGACTGCGTTCAGAGGCAAGCTCCCGCTTCGAGAAGGAAGTGGATCCCGCCGCAGTTATCCCTGCACTGAACCGTGCAGCGGCACTGATGGCGAAATATGCCGGCGGCGCTGTCCATCAGGGAATCGTCGAAGCAGGCAGTGCGGACACCGAGCCTACCGTGATTACTTTATCGCTGGAGAAGCTCAATCGTTATCTTGGTACGGATCTGTCCCTGCTTGAGGTCAAAACGATCTTTGCCCGGTTGCATTTCCCTTGCGGAGATGCGGGCCAAGGATTGGTGGATGTGCAAGTGCCGTCCCGCCGCGGCGATATCGTGCTTGACGTAGATCTTATTGAAGAGGTGGCTCGTCTGTATGGATACGACAATATCCCGACAACGGCCATAGAAGGTCCGACGACACCGGGTTCATTGACGATCGCTCAGGCCATCCGCCGCTCGCTTCGCCGTTTGCTGACGCATAGCGGATTCCAGGAGGTTCTGGGTTATTCCTTTATCCATCCGCAGCAAGCGGAAATGTTCACTTCCCTGTCGTCAGATGGGACAGCGGTTAAGCTGGCCATGCCAATGAGCGAGGACCGCAGCGTCCTTCGTACCAGCTTGCTCCCACAGCTGCTGGATATCGCGGTGTATAACCATAACCGCAAGCAGCCGGACCTGGCCCTGTTTGAAATAGGGAACCTGTTCCATACACATGAGAAGACGTTGACGAAGCAGCCGCTGGAGCGTCCGGTTCTTGGTTTGCTGCTGTCGGGACGCAAAGGCAGCAAGCAATGGAATGTCCAGCCGGCCAAAGTGGATTTCTTCGATTTGAAGGGTGCGCTCGAGACGGTGCTCGACTATCTTGGAATTCGCGCGGAAGATATCACTTACGAGGCTAACGGACCGGTTGGCTTCCATCCGGGGCGTTCCGCTTCCGTGTATGCGGGTCAAGGCGAGAATAAGAAGCTGCTAGGTGTGCTCGGACAAATTCATCCGAAGACGCAGCAGGAGCTGGATTTGGAAGATGCTTATGCCGCTGAAATTCTGCTTGAGCCGCTGTATGAGCTGACCAACGCCCGCGTCGTTTACCGCGATTTGCCTAGATTTCCGGGCATGGAACGAGATCTTGCCATCGTCGTGAATGAGGAGGTTGAAGCCAGCTCCCTGATTCAAGTGATCAAGGAGAATGCAGGTGAGCTTCTGCAGCAGATTCAGGTGTTTGACGTCTTCACGGGCAGCAAGCTTGGAGAGGGCAAGAAGAGTGTTGCCATCTCCATGACGTACCGTCATCAGGAACGGACCCTGACCGATGAAGAGGTTGCCGGCGTCACGGAAAAAGCGGTTGCTGCCCTTCAGCAAACTTTTGGCGCAGAATTAAGAAAATAGCAGGAATTGTGAACGCCCGCATCGAATCCATTACATCAGGGATTCGATGCGGGCTTTTTTGCTCTAAATTGAACTGGGATTTGCATCAGGACGCCCGCAGGGTACATAATTATAAGCACAAAACTGTGTTATCATATACCAAACTTCGGTCTGTTTTCTTGAGGTTCGTCTACAGATTTTCAGACATCATAGAATCTACACATAATAGAAGGAGGGCACAATTTTGACTACATCGGACCGTAAAAGCGTTACCGTAGACATCTACGGAACTTCCTATAAACTCGTTGGCAGTAGCAGTGATTATACCAGACAGGTAGCGAATTATGTAGATGACCGCATGCGTACCATATCCAAGGCGCACTCTCGATTGGATACCCCGCGCATTGCCGTCCTAGCTGCAGTACATATGGCTGAAGAAGCTTTGCAGAAGCTGGAGTTTCAGAATGAGGCCAAGCAGATGACGGCCGAGCGGAATGAACTGCGCACGGAGCTTGCCAAGGTGCAAGGACTTCAAATCGAGCAGCAGGAGAGACATCGTCAGCAGCTGGAGCAGCTGGAGGGCAAGCTGGCGGAGCAGACAACGCTGGCTGAGGAATACAGGAAGTCCAAGGAGAATCTAACCGCGGAGTCAGAGCGTACGAAGGAATTGCTCCAGAAGGAATCGGACCGCGTGGCGGAACTGCTGAAGGAGAAGCAGCAGCTTGAGGTGCGTCTTAAGGAGCAGCGTGAGAAGCTGGAGAGCGGCCATAAGCAGTCTATTGAAGATATGAAGCGCCGCTATGAAGGGCAAATTTCACAGCTGACGCTCACTCATAAGCAGGCCATCGAGAAGCTGGAACAGAGTCAACGGACTTCTGCGAAGCAGGCCGAAGAGAAGCTGGCTGAGCAATTGAAGAAACAGGAGAGTACCTATAAACAAGAGGCGCTCCTGAAGGAGCAGCAGCACTCGAAGACCGTGCAGGATCTGGAGCAGAAGTATACGAAGACGGTGCAGGATCTGGAACAGAAGAATGCGAAAACCGTGCAGGATCTGGAACAGAAGAATACGAAAACCGTCCAGGATATGGAACAAAAGCATACGAGGACCGTTCAGGATCTGGAGAAGCAGCTTGCCGAGCAGCGAACGCGCGGTGGTCAGCTCCAATCACGTTTGTCGTCCGCGGAGAAGGAACTGGGTATTGTAAAAGCGGAATCGGACAAGCTGAAGGAAGCGCTCCAATCGTCCAGGCAGCAAGCCGAAGCCTCTTCGCAGGAACTGCGTTCCTTCCGTACGAAGGTGGAGGGGCTGACGAAGGAACTCGAAGGACTGAAGCAGGAATCCGCCAAGTCGGAGGAAGAGCGCCGTCGTCTGCAGAAACTTGTGGTGGATGCGAATCAGACCTCCCGCAAGCAGCAGGAAGAGCTGCAGCGTCTAAGCAGCGAGCTTCAATCCTGGCGTACGTTGGCTGATCAGCGCAAAGAGGAAACCGGCGAGCTGGAGATGCGAATTGTCGAGCTTATGGAAGCGAACGAGAGCCTGGAAGAAGGAATGAAGGGACTTCAGGATGAAATCCAGGTCATGAAGGACGAGGCTGACCGGAGCATGTCCGAGCGCCGAAGTGCCCAAGAGGAATTGAAGGAACTGCAGCTTCGCCATGAAGAATTGGAGAAGCTCACGAAGGAAGCGGGAACCCGAGAGGAAGAGACCAGCAAACTGTACGCCATGCTGGAAGAAGAATACGATACGGTGTCGAATCAGCTGGATGAGCTTCGCAAGAAGGCAGCTGCCAGTGAAGAGCGCGCACGTGAACTCGCCGAGCAGCTGAGAGATTCAGAGGAACGCGCCGTTCAGTGGCAGGAGCAATACCAGCAATGGATGGCGGAACGGGAGCAGCTTGCCAAGGACAGCGAGAAGCTGGCCGCCGAGCGCGATGAGTGGAAACGAACCAAGCTTGCTCTCGAAGAAGAGCTCCAGTCCTGGCAGCAGGAAATTGCATCCGCACGCCAAGCCTGTGAGCGTCTGGAAGACGAGAAAAGTGAAGCGGCGCAGCAGTATTCCGATTTAGGTGAACAGTATGAGCTGGTTATGCACCAGTATCGTCTGCTCCAGGCAGAACAGGAATTGAAGGCGGAGCAATCTGCGCAGCTTGAAGAAGAACACCGTAAGCTGAAGGAAGAGTATGCGAAGCTCCAAGTTGAATATAATGAGTGGATCGAGTTGATTGAGCAGGATCAGCGTTAGGCCATGGCGAAGAATTGAACCTGAAAAAACCTCCGGATTAGACAGAGGATACTCTGGCGATCCGGAGGTTTATTTTCGTGAGCAGATCTACTATTCTTCGACGATAAGTTTGGAGATCATTTTGCTGTGACCCGCTCCACACATAATGGAACACGAAACTTCGAATTCTCCCGCTTCATCCGGCGTAACGACAGTGGAGTTGTTTTTACGGTCCAGCTGCAGGCCAAGTGCAGGAATCATAACGCCGTGGTTGCCGTCTTCGTTCTCGTAAGTGATCTTGACGGGCACACCTTTCTTGAGTCGATATTCCTCTTGGTCGAATTGAAAATTGGTGCCCTTAATGACGAGTTCAGCTTCCGGTGCTACGCCAGTATCCGAGATCCCGGAACCTCCTTGGGACTCTTTCTGGTCTCCGCCGCAGGCAGCCAATACAAAAAGGAGCATACATGAAACAAGTAAAGCTATGCCTTTTTTCACTATAACCTCTCCTGACTATGAAATAATTGTGAAATATAATTTCCAATCTTTATGATAGCTCAGAAAAAGAGTGGATGCACATATGTGTTATGAAAAATTGGTGAACGTGAACGGTTTCAAACGATGATATGGATTTCCTTTATAATATAGGGGAAGATGGAAATAAAAGAATGGAGCTTTGCCCAAAATGAAAACCCCCTGCGCAAATTGCAACAGAGGGTTAATGTGGAGTAATGCAGCTCCCGATCGGTTCGTTCAGGAAGAGGGTTCCAGAGGAATCCTCTAACAGAAGCGGCGTTCTTCTATTTGCGGGTTTTGCCTGCTTCAAAAGGGGTGGAAATCGGAATGAACAGATCGATGATCCCGATGACCAGTGCAGCAAGCAAGGCGCCCAATACGGAGACGCTAACGCCTCCAACGATGAATTGGGCAAGGTAAATCACGAGTGCGCTCACTAGGAAGCCCACGATGCCACGTCCAAAAGGCGTGACTTTTTTGCCGAAGATGCCCTCAATAGCCCAACCAATCAGGGCGATAACGAGTGCAAGCAACAGGGCGCTTCCGAATCCTCCGACGGTGAATTGGGGGACAATCCATCCGACAACCATAAGAACGAGCGCGGCAACGATAAATCGAACAACGTGCCCGAGAAATTGCATGGTACCTGCCTCCTTAGAATAAGACTGGAATGTTACGCAGAATTTATTTTGTTCAATAGGACCGTCGGTTATGTGTGGAAGGATTTTGGATTCCTTGGCGAATTCCCATCACTTTCGATATAATATATGCATTGATTGAGAGGAGTTGTGAACTTCTTGAATGACAAGATTTTGCAAACTTTAGAATACCGGAAAATTTTAAATACATTAACAAAATACACGCAAACCTCCATGGGAAGTGCTAGAGCTGAAAAGTTAATGCCTGAAACCGACCTGGAGGCTGTAAAGGATCTGCTTGCGGCTACCGATCAGGCCTACACCGTAGACAGGCTCAAGGGCAATCCGTCTTTCCGCGGGATTACCGATATCAATGATGCTTTGAAGCGGGCCAGAATCGGAGGGACGCTCAGTCCCCATGAATTGCTGGCTACGTCGAATACGATTCATGGATCACGCCGAATCAAGCGGTTTATTGCGGCGATTCATGAGGACGAGAAGATTGAGATCCTCTATAATCTGAGTGATCTTATTTCGGAGCAAAAGCCCCTGGAAGACGCCATTCGGCTGTGTATTGATGATGCTGCTGAGGTCCTTGACTCCGCAAGCGCCGAGCTTTCCCAGATCCGGCGGGAGCTGAGGGGCGGAGAAGTTCGCATTCGCGAGAAACTGGAGTCCATGATTCGATCGCAATCCGTGGCGAAGATGCTGCAGGACCAGTTAATTACAATACGCGGCGACCGTTTTGTCATCCCCGTTAAAGCGGAATATCGCTCGCATTTTGGCGGTATCGTGCACGACCAGTCCGGGTCAGGCGCGACGCTGTTTATTGAGCCGGAATCCATCGTAGCCATGAACAACAAGCTGCGCGAGACGCGAATGCGGGAAGAGCGGGAGATCGAAGTGATTTTGCAGAAGCTGACCGCCCAGGTCGGCGAACAGGCTGAGCTGCTGTCCATTGACTTGGATCTGATCGGCCAGCTCGACTTTATTTTTGCCAAGGCTCGTTTGGCCCATGTCATGAAGGCTTCACTGCCAAGAATGAATGACAGAGGCTATATTAAGCTGCGTAAAGGCCGACATCCGCTGATTCCGGCGGATCAGGTTGTGCCGCTTGATGTGGAATTGGGCAATTCCTATACATCCATCATCGTCACGGGTCCGAATACCGGCGGTAAGACGGTTACGCTCAAAACGATCGGGTTATTAAACCTGATGGCGATGTCCGGACTCTTTATTCCAGCCGAAGAAGGCAGCCAGATGTGCGTGTTTGATGCGATCTACGCGGACATTGGTGATGAGCAAAGTATTGAGCAGAGCCTCAGTACCTTCTCCAGCCATATGACGAACATCATCCGAATATTGAGCCAGATGACGCCAAAGAGTCTCGTGCTGCTTGATGAGGTTGGAGCAGGGACCGACCCTGCGGAGGGTTCAGCTCTGGCGATTTCCATCCTGGAGCATATCCACCGCATGGGCTGCCGCATGATTGCGACGACGCACTATTCTGAATTGAAGGCTTATGCATATGAACGCAAAGGCGTGATTAACGCCAGCATGGAGTTCGATATCAATACCCTAAGCCCGACCTACCGGCTTCTGGTAGGCGTACCTGGACGCAGTAATGCGTTTGCCATTGCAGAACGTTTGGGATTGCCGGGATCCATTCTGGAATTTGCCCGTGGCGAAGTCAAGGAAGAGGATCAACGGGTGGAGCATATGATTGCATCCCTCGAAGAGAACCGTCACACCGCGGAAGTTGAGCGTGAGAAGGCGGAGCAGGTTCGGAAGGAAATGGAGGACCTGCGTCTTCGTCACCAGCACGAGCTTCAGAAGCTGGAAGAGCAGAAGGACAAGCTGGTTGATAAAGCTCGTGCCGAGGCGAGACAGATCGTGGACAAGGCTCGGAGTGAGGCCGAGGAAATCATCGCGGATTTGCGCAAGATAGCCCAAGAAGAAGGGGCTTCCGTTAAGGAGCATAAGCTGATTGCTGCCAGAAAGCGTTTGGATGATGCCGAACCGCAGCAAGGCAAGAAGACGGCTGGCCAGCGTTCAGCGCAGCAGCAGCGCAGCATTGAGCCTGGTGACGAGGTTCGGGTATATAGCCTGAATCAGAAAGGGCACGTCGTGGAAATGGCCGGCTCGAAAGAAGCGGTTGTTCAGCTCGGCATCATGAAGATGAAGGTATCGCTGGATGATTTGGAGCTGCTGTCGAATCCGGCAGCAAACGCTAAACAGGCGCCGAAACAGCATGCGACCGTCTTGAAACGGACTCGCGATACCAACATCCGGAACGAGCTGGATTTAAGAGGCGCGAATCTGGAAGAAGCGCTGATTGAGGTGGATCGGTTCATTGATGAGGCATTTCTGGGGAACTTGGGTCAGATTTACATCATTCATGGCAAAGGCACCGGGATCTTGCGAACCGGAATTCAGGATTATTTGCGCAAGCACAAGCATGTTAAGAGTCATCGTTTAGGTAATTACGGTGAAGGCGGCAATGGCGTTACCATTGCCGAGCTGAAGTAAGGAAAGTAAGAAATCAGGAACCGTTTTCTCCTTCAATCGTATAACATATCATCATAAGGTTCAGAACGACGGGATGCGAAAGGTGCCGCATCCCGTTTATATCAGGGAGGAAATAAGGTAATGACGGAAGCGATTGATCATTTGCTGGCCCATCCACTCGGGGTGCTCGTCGGCTATTTCTCGGTTGCGATACTTGCACTTATTGTTTACTTGTATTGCTTTGAATTGGTTACCAAGTACAATTGCTGGGATGAAATACGCAAAGGAAACATCGCGGCGGCCATGGCGACCGGCGGGAAGATCTTTGGCATCGGTAACGTGATGCGGTACAGCATAACGGCGAATACGTCCATTTATGGCATGATTAAATGGTCGTTCTTCGGGTTTATACTGCTTTTATTGGCTTATTGGTTGCTTGAGTTCTTGACGCCTGTGTTTTCGGTCGATGAAGAGATTGGCAAGGATAACCGAGCAGTGGGCTTGATCGTACTTCTTATCACCGTATCTTTATCTTACATTATTGGAGCGAGCATCATTTAAGGGCTTCGGGAGGAAAAGGACGATGAAATATTTACCGCGGATATTGTTTGCGGCCGCCTTGATTTTTTTTGTGGCGGGTATTGTATACTTGATGTCTCAATAAAAATAAAGTGAACAGGGCCATCCATGGCCGTTTGAATAAGAAAGGGATGAATGATCGATGGAACCGACGGTTTGCCCATGGTGCCAAAGTGAGATTGTGTGGGATGAAGAGATAGGTCCCGAAGATACTTGTCCTCATTGTGCGAACGAGCTGAAAGGCTACCGCACATTGAATATCGCATTGGATGACGAGGAAACACAGGACGATCCGGAGGAATATGAAGAGGATTATGAGGCTTCCGATGAGGAAGCAGGTGATCTTCAACGTATTTGGGGGTCCGACCATGAATCGCTGTCCTCGCTTCGAACCGTGGATAAGTACGGGGAGGATCACGACCTATTTGCATTTGAGGAGACCGTAGAGGGGATTCTGGACCAGCAAGAGGAAGTTCCCGAGTGCTTGCATTGCCGGGAGTATATGCTTCATGCCGGAACGCAGCACGTGAGCGGGGAAGGCTTCCAGCCGGTTAACGCAGCCTTGATTCAAGGTCCGATCCTGCAGCCGCCATATGATTTAAACGTATATGTGTGCCCTGGATGCTTCCATGTACAGTATAATTTGGCAGAGAATGACCGGCTTCGGATGATCAAGAGCTTTATCCATAATAAGGAATAGCGTTTACGGAAAGGCGCTGTGTGCCGATCCGCGCGAACTTAAGGAAACTGCTGTCGGCGGTTTCCTTTTTTTTGTTCATGAAGTGGGGATTAGAGGGGTAAAATACCTTGGACTTCAAGTGTGAGGGCGAGGGAGGAACTGTATATGAAGTTGACAAAGGACCCCCAGGCTATACTTCTGTTATCAGTTCATGGTTTGTTTATCTTATCGAGTGCATTGTCGGGTACGTTCCTCAACGTATACCTATGGAAAAGCCGCCAGGATTATACGATGCTCGGTTGGTTCACGATTGCACAGCAGGTGGCATTGGGCTTGACGTTCTGGGCCGCCGGCAAATGGGTGAAGGAGCATAACAAAATGAATGCGCTTCGCCTGGGAATTGCGGTGTCTGGCCTGTTTTATTTATGCGTTCTGTGGGCAGGGCGGGACGCCGTCCATTATATTTGGCCGCTCGGCTTGCTGTTCGGCGTGTCATTAGGATTATTCTGGTTAGCCTTTAATGTGGTCTATTTTGAGGTTTCGAGCGCGGAGAATCGGGACTGGTTTAATGGCTGGATCGGACTTCTGGGCTCCATCACGGGCATTATCGGTCCGTGGCTGGCGGGCTGGATCATCACGATGATGCATGGGGATCAAGGCTACCGGTTTATTTTCACCGTATCGATGGTCATCTTCGCCGTGACGGTGGTGCTGAGCTTTTTTCTGCGAAAACGGCCGGTTCAGAGCGGCTATCATTGGCTGGAGGGGTTGAGCCGGCTCAAGGAGGGCGGCGTATGGAAATACGCGGTATTCGGCTTGGCCGTTCAGGGAATCAGGGAAGGTGTGTTTTCCTTCCTTATTACACTCCTTGTTTTTGTGGCAACGGATCAGGAGTCGAAGCTGGGGCAGTTTGCATTGATTACTTCGGCGGTTTCGCTGGTCAGCTACTGGGCCTGCGGGAAGTGGTTCAAGCCCAAATTCCGTAAAACCGGCATGCTGGTAGGTTCCATATTGATGCTGCTGGTCATTTTACCGCTGCTGTTTGCCGTTAACTATACGACGCTGCTGGTGCTGGGAATCGGGACGTCGCTGTTCATTCCGCTGTACATGATGCCGGCTATATCCGCCAGCTTTGATCTTATGGGAGTAAATCAGGAAAACGTGGAGAAGCGGGTGGAACTGGTCGTGCTGCGGGAGCTCAGTTTAACTATAGGCCGAATTACGGGCCTGCTTGTGTTCATTCTTGTCCTGTCATTTAGACAGGACACGTTAACGGTGACGTTGCTGCTGTTGTTCCTGGGGGCGTCCCCTATCGGATCGTGGCTGTTTATACGAAAGCTGTTCCCTTCCAAAGGTCAAGTCACCTAAAGCCTAATGACATCTCTCGGGTCAAAAGAATCCGATAGTCAAACAAACGGTTTGCTGAACGACTGCGTCATAGCGCAATCCGTACACGCAAAGAAGGTATCTCCAGGGCTGCATGGCCTGCTTGGAGATACCTTCTATTATTTTATGACATCTTAAGGTCCATTGGCCGTGTCAGGGAAAACCATTTCAGTTCTTCGGGCTCACGTCCTGCTATCGTCTCGCCCAGCAAATCCGCAGCGATCATGCTGTATACGGTCCCGTTTCCGCCATACACCTCGATAAAGTAGCTGTGCGGATATTTCGGGTGCCTGCCGATCAGCGGGATGCCGTCTTTGGTTGTGGCAAATACGCCAGCCCAACTGCAAGCGATCTTCAAATCCGTCATATGGGGGAACAACTGATGAATTTCATTTAACAATCTCCGGCTTCTTGATTCAGCGTACTCCTCTGGTTTGCCAGAAGGAGGCAGCGGCTCATCCAGCCCTCCGGCTATGATTCGCTGATCCGGCGTTGTCCGGAAATAGAGATAAGGGCGATTTGTTTCCCATATGAATGCGCGCTCATACCATGAAGACAGATCGGATACCGGCTCCGTCAGGATGGCATAGGTATTGAGCAGCTCCGCTTGATAATCAGGCTTCCATTCTTGGGTGCTATACCCGGTGGCCCAGATGATGTTCCTGGCCAGAACGCTTCCTTGATCGGTTAAGACGGTGACATCGCTGTCGGTATACCGGGTTTCCTTCACTTCGCTATTTTCATAAACACGCAGCCCATGCTCGCTGGCATCCTGGACAAGATTATGCCCGAAACGGTAGGGATCGACTTCGGCATCACCGCGGGTGATATGCTCCCATCATAGTAGACAGTAGAAAAAATGAAATTCTACTTCTACCTATGATGGGAGTTTTTGTAATGTCCAAAAGAAGCCCGATTTCATATGAAATCAAGATTCAGGTTGTGAGGCGTTGCTTGCAACATGAATCCAATCCTCCAATCC
>NZ_JBNDYG010000083.1:17170-26940 GCF_049893405.1 Paenibacillus sp. Dod16 | reverse complement strand
TTAAGCTTAAGCGGACACTTGTTCCGCTATTGCCGGCATATCACAGCAAAAAACAGGCAAAAGCCGAGAATAACGGATTCTGTGTCCGCAAAGCCTTAAATTTGGCACTGTTGTTGGCAAATAGCGGACCTCCTGTCCGCATCTCTCCGYGCATATTGCACATCATCCGCGCATATYGCACATCTTCAGCGCATATTGCACATCATCCGCGCATATCGCACATCATCCACGCATATCGCACATCATCCTCGCATATTGACATCATCAGCACATATTGCCCATCATTAGCACATATTGCACATCTTCAGCGCATATTGTACATCATCCGTGCATATCGCACATCATCCTCGCATATTGACATCATCAGTGCATATTGCACATCATCCGTGCATATTGCACATCATCAGCTCATATTGCACATCATCAGCTCATATTGCACATCATCAGCGCATATTGCACATCATCAGCGCATATTGCCCATCGATTCCGACTTTTATATTATTGAATCGGTATTGCCATTTCCCCTCTTTCGGGAAAATGGCGATATTTATGGGTAACAAAGCGCGGCGGTGATCCGGATTCAAGACCGGGAATTCGGTTACGGTAATTGTTTCCATCAACTAACTTCGTCTCCGTATCTTCCCTAAGAATAATGTACATGGATCATTCTCTCTACATCCTAACCCATACCTCAAGCATTCGTCCAAGATTCAAAGACTATAGGTTTAATAGGCTTAGGCTCTCATTATGCCATCTTCCTGATGACAAACGACACGGTGGTTCCTCTGCCCCTTGTGCTGTCAATCATGAGTCCTTGCCCATAGACTTGCTTCAAACGCCGATCCGTGTTCATAAGGCCGACTCCCTTACCGGTACGCTGCCCGCTTCCCAGCATCAAGCGGAGCTTCTCGGGATCCATCCCGGCACCATCATCCGCAATAATGACTTTGGCGGATTCAGCTTCACTTACGATGCGAATCGAACGGTCCCTCCCTGGGTTCGAGCCAATACCCCGTGAACGACAGCATTCTCCACAATCGTCTGCATGGTCAAAGGGGGAAGCTTCCACTGCTGAACAGCAACTTCCTCGGAAATATGCCAACGGACACGCAGGCGTTCCCCAAACCGCTCTCCTTCGATATACAGATATGAGCGAACCAAGCCAAGCTCCTGCTCCAGCGGGATAAAACGCTCCAAGTTGCTGATATCATAGCTGGCTCTCAGATAGTGGCTGAATTCTCCAATCAGCGCAACCATCCGGGAAGGGTCAATCTCACTAAGGGATGCAATCGAATTTAAAGTATTGTGCAGAAAATGCGGCTGAATTTGAGCCTGGAGCCAAGCCGCCTCCATATGCAGCCTTTCCTTAATGGAGCGCTTCAGGTCCAGCAGCGCGCGTACCCTTGTTTTTAATTCCAGATGATCCACCGGTTTTATCAAATAATCGTTGGCTCCGGAAATGAAGCCCATATGAATATCTTCAGGGCGATTTCTTGCAGTCAGCAGCAGAATTGGAAGCTCCGATATCATATACCTCTGCCGAATCGTCCTGGACAATTCATATCCTGACATCTGGGGCATCATCACATCAGATATGATCAGATCCCATTCTCCCTGCTCTAACAATTGAAGGGCTTCCTCAGCCCGGGTAACGGTCACGATCTGATACCCTTCGTTTTCAAGCAAATGACGGATAACTTTTAGGTTAACCGGATCGTCATCTACGATGAGCAGCCTGCCATCGGTTTGACGAGAACGCTGCTTAGCCTCGGATTCGGCATCATCCTGTTCGTGCTTATCTGACATGTTAGATAGCCTCTCCTTCTCTTTCTCTGAATTTGAAGCCAAGGAGCCGGCAATAAACTCCTGTTTATCCGTATTCTCCTGCCTCATCATATCGTCCACTTTCAGCGTAAACGTAAAGGAACTTCCCTGCCCCGGAGCAGATGACACGGAGAGTTCCCCGCCATGCAGCTCAACCAGCTGCTTGCAAATGCTGAGTCCAAGCCCCAAGCCGCCTCCCGCTGCGGCAAAGTTGGAGTCTCCCTGCTCGTAAGGGAGGAATATCCGCCTTACTGTCTCTTCGTCCATCCCCATCCCCGTATCAAGAACGTGGACGCAGGCCCTTCCATTAACAACATCGGCAGTCACCATGATTCGGCCTGACTCCGTATATTTGATTGCATTGTGAATCAGATTGAATATAATCTGAACCAACCGGCTTTCATCTGCCCATACCTTGGGAAAGTCATCCTCGATCTCGCATACGAGCTCGATTCGCTTGCCCTCCGCCATTGGACGGAGCATATCCAGCACGCCTTGGGCAGCCGAACCGAGATGGATGCTCTGTACATTCAACCGAATCCGCCTGTCCTTCAATAACGAAACATCCAGCAAGTCATCCAACAGCAGCGACATCCGCTTACCAATGCCGGTAATCAGCTCCAGGTGATTACGATCCTCTTGCTGAAGTGTACTCCCTTTGCGTTCCAGCAGCGTTTGCGCCATATTAATCATGCCATGCAGCGGATTTCGCAGCTCATGGGACGTATTTGCCAGAAATTCATCCTTTTTCTTGTCTGCCCGCTGCAGCTCCTCTGCCTGTTCCCTCAGCACCACAGTGTTTCGGGCAAACCGGATAAACCAGAAGGAAGCAAATCCGAGAAACGCAACGATCAGGTCTATCGGATAATAAGGCAGTTCCTTAAAATACCGAAACCTTAAAATTCCGCTTACGATAATGTTGCAGGAAACCGCAACCGCCGACAGCAAGATAAATATGGCCGCTTCCGTCCGCTCGCTGACCGCCTTCCTGGCAATCGAAGGCAGGAACAGTACGGAGCTTATTAATACCAATGATAAATAAGTAGAGAGATGCACCATCAGATGAAACGGAAGCAGCAAATAAGCGACGGCATACGAAACCACAAAGATTGTATAGGCCCGGTATAATCCTTCTTTGATTCTCGGCCGGAGTAAATGCTTGGTGCACAGAATCAAACATAAGGATATAGCCACATAAGCAACAACCTTAAGCTTCACTGACCATTCGAAACGGATAGCAGGCTGCCAAACGAGCAGGAGCTTATCGTCGTCAACCAGCGTAGCCAGCAGCGTAAACAGTATAAGGGCCGCAAAATATAAGAGGCCTTTGCTCCGATAGCCGATCAGATACAAAATTAAGACATACATGACATGAAGAAATAGCACTATGCAGACCAGCAGCTGCATGTTCTCCGAGAACGCTTTTCCTTTCATCACCGCTTCTGCAGTCCCGAATTTGATTGGCAGCCTAATCCCGCCTGAATCGGCATATTGGTAATTGCTCACTTCCAGAATGATATCCAGCTCGTCTTCGGCAGCCGGGGGGATGAGTTCGATATGGGGAACGATTCTTGCCACATGGGTCTTTGGCGTATCGGAGGGATGTCCGGATTCGTACAATAACTCGCCATTGACATACAAACGATAGGCTGTACGGATATCGGTGATCCAGAGGCCGTAAGTTATGTTACGTTCCGGTACGAGCAGCTTGAGACGATAAGTACCGAAGCCCATTTGGTTCCCGTTCTCGTTTACGCCTCCCCATGGCCCGGGAACCTGTATCCAGCGCGGATCGGCGGCAGGCTGCTGCTCCCCTTGAGACCATCTATCCGGGCCCATCCATTGATTCGGATAAAAGGCCCACTCCCCGTTCAGCGCGACCGTATTGCGGTCATCCGCCCGCCAATCCCGAAGATCCAGCACTCCTTGCTGAAACGGAACTTCCTCAGGGATCATGATGATTTTAAAATAAGCCAACCGCACGGAGAGTAAAATGACAATAAACAGAAAAGTAATCCCCAGCAGCCTTTTGCCGGAGATCGGTTTCGATTTCGAGTTTGAGTTCGAGTTGGAATAGGTCGACAATAATAACAGTCCTTTTAACATATTGTAAAAAATCAACACCCCTACACAACTGTCCATTATTTTACATCGTTACGGAGCTGTTGTCTGTTCCTTTTCCATAAAGTCCAATAAATAAGCGGGCCGGGTCAGGCCGCTATACAAACGATAATGTCTTGCCTGGACGCTGCAGCGGCTGGTACGGACATAATTCCGCAGCGGATACATACTTCACCGTATAGTAAGAGTAGAATCTTTTTCTACCGGATGCTTCATAGATCCACGAAAAAAAGTCGAAAATCGAATCATCCACCCATTTTCCGTTGTACTCGATCAAGGACCGCAAATAAGGAATTTGGAGTTTCACTCCCCCATCCCACATAAAGATAAATGTGTTAACCTCGGCGTTTTTTTGCAACAAAAAATGAACGGTACGCTCATCCAGCAAGTACTTTTCCTGTCCACACAGAAATACCGGACCCTCATCCGTAGCAACGATGCCAATCCGCTTGCCGTTGAAGTGAGCATAGAAGCCTCTGCAATGCTGGAGGTCCTTCTCCGCATCAAGCTCGAACTCCCGGAACGTTCCAAGCTCCAATCCCATGGCCTTTTGCAGCGAAGATTCCTTAAATTTCCGAATGAATTTCATAACCGAATAATGTACCTCCCGATTGTTATGGTTCATTCCCAGTATAGGAGACCGTCCTCTACAATTTCTGAACAACACCGGAAGGACTATAAAATCAGGCAAGAATATACAAAAAAATCACCGGTCGAACAACCGGTGATTTCATCTCGAATGCGTCTTGGCTACCTCATCTATTTCATATTGGCGGCTTGTATTCCATTGCTCCATTCGTCGTACCATTTCACAATGTAAGGACTTGGCTCCTCGCCCATCTCATCCTCTAACACCTGACACAGAAGACTGAATTGACGGTGCACCTGGGCCGGATTATCCTGCAAAGCATATATTTTCATCAATGAAATGTAGGCCTTCTCCTCCAAGGGATGCTGCCTCTGGATCGAGAAGTAGCATAATATGGCTTCATCGATGCGTTCCTGATCCACATACCATTCCGCCATGGATAAAGAAACGCTAAGCCACAACTCCTTCAGCCTTTGACGCTCTCCTTCTGCCCACCAGTAGTCATATTCCTGCAGGTAGTCCCCCGTGTACAACTTCATCATTTCAATATGTCGCTCAATCGATTCAGCCGATACGGAGGTGTTTGACATGAACCAATTCTCCCACTCCTCAATGTCCAACTGCACGCCTTCCATATTCAGCACATAGCCTTCCGTCGTGTTGGTGATTTGGAATCGGGTATCATAAGGCTCCAATGTTTTTCGGATATGATAAATGGCCGTGTACAGCTGGGGATAGGCTTTATCCATATCAAACTCCGGCCATAACATATCGATCAATGCCGACTTTCGTACAAGCTGTCCTCTATGCTGAAGCAAATAAATGAAGATCTCCTGAGCCCGGGTTGTCCGCCAATGAAGCAGAGCGAATTGCCCCTGCTCATTCGGCTGCTCGATCATAACCTGGCGGAACATTGTCATCCGAATGCTGCGATTGGACTCCATGACCTCTTCCGGCCTGGACGCAATGCGGCTTCGCAAACGCTCCATCGTTTTGGCGACTCGATCAATCTGGACAGGTTTAACAATATAGTCAACGGCATTCAATTCAAAGGCAGTGACTGCATATTCGTGATACCCCGTCACAAATACAATACAGAGATGAGGCTTCTGCTCAAGCAGCTGCTCTGCCAGCTCAATGCCATTTAATTCCGGCAAGCTGATATCCAAAAACACGATATCGACGTCCCTTGCAAGAATTTCTTTGCGTCCTTCAAAGGGATTCGTATATGTACCGATTACATCTATAGACATGGTATCCAGTTTTAACAGCTGACGTTCTAAATACTTCAAAGCCAACGGTTCGTCATCTACGAGAATTACCTTCATTCATATTACTCCTTGGATTGGAAAAATACGGTCACATTTAACTATATTGATTCCTTCGCATTGTTGCAACAAGCGAAAGCAATGTTTATAACAATATACTCGTTATTTTTTCTCTTGAAAAACTCATAATTCCAAGTATAATACTTGGTATAAAGTGATTAGAAGTTTGCTAAGGGGGCTTTCAACTTGGATCAATGCGATAAAGAACCGACATCTCTGACCCTCGATGATTATCTGGATCTTCTCAGTTTGGCTATTCGCTTGGAAGATCGGAAGTGGCAAGCAGACATTGTTCGTACACTTCGGCACATGTTGGAACCGCAGGGCAAGAAGCAAGCGAAGTCGGAGGAATGCACGGAACAAGAACTGTGGCAATGCGTGAACCAAATCAATGACCGGATGTTTGCCCTTTACAATGAACTGAAAGCAACGGATGATAAAGATATGCAGCGGAAGCTGCTGGACCAGATGTGGGAACTTAAAATTGCCCGGGTTGAGGTTTTCCGCAAAATACGCTCGATATATCAATAGCAAACAAAGACGATAACTCCTTCTGGAGTATCGTCTTTGTTTGCTATTGTGCCCCTTCGTTATGATAAGTCCAAATAATAATAGGCAAATTCTTCATCCTGCACATACCCTGCCGATTCATACAAATGCCGAGCTGTCACGTTATGAAGCTGCGTGGACAGAGTCAGCCCTATGGCTCCGGTCTGAAGGGCGTGCGTTTGGGCTTGATGCAGCAGATTCCTTCCGATACCAAGCCCGCGATATTCGGAGTCTACGAATAGATCATTCAAGACCCACAACCTGGACATCGAGAGCGATGAGAAGGATGGATATAACTGCAGAAAGCCAGCCGTAACCAGGTTTTCTCCTCTATTGCAATCCGCTAAATACATAACGGAATCGCCCAGGGTCAGCCTCTCCCTGATATATTCCTCGGCCCCGTTCAAATCATCTTCCCGCCTGTAGAATTGCCGATACTGATTAAACAGAGCGGCTGCCTTGCTCAAATCCTTCTGTTCCGCTTGATATATATGAATCTCTGCTTTCAAATCACGCACATCCTTTACATCCGACGTTACCCCAAGTGTACTGGATGACGGTCAGGGTTTGGAATGCATAAAATCACGAACGGTTTGCACGCAACTTCATCTTCAAGCATCCAGGATGGTGTCATGATTTCCGGATTAAACTGCACGGCCTACAATGACCAAATCCCGCTTAATGCCATCAAGCTCCGCAACCCCGGGGAGAAGCCCCCATTGATCAAAGCC
This sequence comes from Paenibacillus sp. Dod16, assembly GCF_049893405.1. NCBI lineage: Bacteria > Bacillati > Bacillota > Bacilli > Caryophanales > Paenibacillaceae > Paenibacillus > Paenibacillus sp. Dod16. The sequence continues at coordinate 19,798 of NZ_JBNDYG010000083.1, read as the reverse complement.
AAACTTCATCAACAGCTTAAGGCTCGGTTCATTATGGCCGAATACAAATCCGACCAGATTACTGACGCGAAGGCGCGGGCACTCCTCAATGGCCTTCTGAATTAATATGCTTCCGGCACCGATGCCGCGATATTTCTCGTTTACGTATATGCTGATCTCAGCTGTGCCGTTATAGGCCGGACGGCCATAAAAGGATTGAAAGCTCATCCATGCAACCATTCCGTCATCGGACCGCATGACCCACAGCGGACGAAAATCGTTGCTGTGCTCTTCGAACCAGCGTATACGACTCTCCACCGTGACCGGCTCCAGATCGGCGGTTACTTTTCTGCCTGAGATCGTCGAATTGTAAATGTCAACAATGGCCGGCAAATCCTCTTTGACGGCATAATCGATACGGTATTGTTGCGTCACGATGTCCTACCTCCGAATAGATGCGTAATCTTTTTGTACGAGATCTATTGTACAAGAGGCAGCGGAAAAACGCTTCTGTTTTTTCAAGCGGCATTAATTCACGAAGGTGTTTCGCACACGCTTGGAGCGAATGAAATACGGGATCCAGATACAGGCGTACAGAATGGACCGGGTAACTTCACGCATGAATGTCCCATCATTCCCCTGAGCCAGGATTTCGATTTGGCTGACTGCGACATAGTCCACTATGTTGGTCAGCAGACTAAATAAAATATAACCGATCATCAATTTGGGAAACGCCTTTTTTTTGCGATAGAGCAAAAATAAAGCAAAGACTAATGCAATAATAAACAACACATTAACTACGGTCTCAAAAAGGATTAGTTGGACAAGCGATTGATTATAAGCAGCCGATCCTTTATCGGTAATCATACTCCATATCTCCGGCTCGAACACCGGGAAAATATGATTAAACAGCAGGTATGTGATCGTGATCAATGAAAAATACATAGAAATCTGGACTAATACAAGCCATCCGCCAAGCCCTTCCACTTTAAGTTTTATAAGATATTTGGGTGTCTGGCCCTGCGGTGATGAACCAGGATTGTTCTCCTGAACTTGATTCGGATCCATTCGAGTGTAATTCCTCCCGTATAACATGTAATTTATTAACTTCAAAACATTATATAGGAAGATCAAGCTCATAATAAAGGAAAACTTTACTTACGTGTTTGAACGCGATAACCTAACATTAATAGCGTAAAAGCCGTCTTCTGATGATGAAAGGAATGAACAGAATGAATGAACGATTGCAAAGTTTGCTACAATCCATGAATACACAGGGCTGGGATCATGTCCTTGTGACAGACCCCAAGCATGTTTACTATTTGACCGGATTTGCGAGTGATCCTCATGAGCGTTTCCTGGGCCTGCTCCTCTCCTCTGCGAATGATCCGGTGCTGATTGTCCCCGCATTGGATGCCGACGCGGCAGCGGCCGCTTCAACGGTTAAGCATATTGTCACGCACCAGGATACCGATAATCCGTATCTCTTGCTCAAGCAGCAGTTTCAAGGTGCCGTCGGTACGCTGGCGCTAGAGAAGGATCAGCTTACGGTCTCCCGTTATGAGCAGCTGCAGCAGCATGTGAACGCGAACCGGATCGAAGATGTTGGCGCCGTGCTCCGGGAGCTCCGAATCCGAAAATCGGCCGATGAAGTGAAGATCATCAAACATGCAGTAAGACTGGTTGAGGATGTTCTGACACAAGGCCTGGCCCAGATCAAAATCGGCGTCAGTGAGATTGAGGTTGTGGCAGAACTGGAATACCTAATGAAAAAAATGGGTGCCGATGCTCCGTCCTTCGCCACAATGGTATTATCCGGCCCCAATACCGCCTTGCCTCACGGTGTTCCCGGTACGCGCCGGATTGAAGCAGGCGATCTGCTCATGTTCGATATGGGAGTTTATGCGGGTGGTTATGCGTCGGATATTACCCGTACCTTTGCCGTAGGCGAGCTGAAGCCTGAAGCCGTCGACATCTATGAGACGGTTCTCGCAGCGAACCTGGCCGGCATTCAGGCCGTAAAACCCGGCGTAACCTATGGGTCGATTGACCAAGCCGCTCGCAAAGTGATTGACGACGCAGGGTACGGCCATGCTTTTGTACATCGCTTGGGGCACGGGCTTGGCATGGATGTTCATGAATATCCGTCCATCCACGGTTTGAACCAGGACATTTTACAGCCCGGGGCGGTATTCACGATCGAGCCCGGCATTTATCTGCAAGGCGTAGGCGGCGTGCGGATCGAGGATGATGTGATCGTAACCGAGGATGGCGTCGAGGTGCTGACCTCCTTCCCGAAAGAACTGACTAGCATCGGATAATTCCATTTTCAGTATGATAAAAAAAGCCCGGATACCGTTTTACTTACGGTATTCGGGCTTTCTCTATGTACCAGAAGAGCCATCCTCCGGCAGAAACAATGCCTTCAAGATGGCTCCCATGGTTACGTTCTTATGCCTGAACCATATCCAGTTCAATGTTGTCATCGTTGTACACGTCTTTATCGACTTCATTCATGACTTTCCCGGTAATCACGCCCGCTGTCATGGAGTCATTCACGTTCAGTGCCGTCCGTCCCATATCGATCAGCGGCTCGACGGAAATCAACAGGCCCGCCAAGGCAACCGGCAGGTTCATCGTGGAGAGCAC
>NZ_JBNDYG010000083.1:0-17039 GCF_049893405.1 Paenibacillus sp. Dod16 | reverse complement strand
CCCCGCCTCCGACACCCGCCACGCCGAAGGAACTGATCATAACGACCACGATCAGGGTAAGGATGAACGACCATGAGGTCGGGTCCACGCCGGCTGTCGGCGCAATCATGACGGCCAGCATAGCAGGATAAATGCCCGCGCAGCCGTTCTGCCCAATCGTGGCGCCAAACGATGCCGAGAGATTCGCGATGCCTTCCGAGACACCCAGCTTTTTGTTCTGGGTCTGCACGTTAAGCGGAATCGTAGCCGCGCTGGAACGCGACGTAAAGGCGAAGGTCAGCGTCGGGAATACCTTTTTCACATATTTAAGCGGGTTGAACCCGAATATCGCCAGCAGTACCAGATGGATAATGAACATGGCGATCAAAGCCACGTACGAAGCAAGGACGAAATCGATCAAATTCATGATGACCGCAAGGTCGGTCGTGGCAATCGTTTTGGCCATAAGCGCCAGAATCCCGTAAGGGGTCAGACGAAGCACCAGCGTCACGATGCGCATGACCACGCCATACACCGCAGAGATCATATTGCGGAACGTTTCCGCCTGCTCCTTGTTTTTTCGGTCTAACCCGAGAACCGCGATCCCGATGAATGCCGAGAAAATAACGACCGCAATCGTCGAAGTTCTTCGCGCCCCCGTCATGTCGGCAAACGGATTGCTCGGAATGAAATCCAGGATCTGCTGCGGGAGCGTACGGCCCTCAACATCCCCGAGCCGTTCTTGCAGCAGTGCACCCTGCTGCTCTTCCGCTGCACCGCCTTGGATATTGACGGCGGACAAATCGAACGCCAGCGCGGTTGTAATCCCGACTGCAGCGGCTACGGCTGTCGTCAGAAGCAGCACCGTAATGATAAGTCCGCTCATTTTGCCCAGATTCTTTCCGCCCTTCAGCTTCATGATAGCCGATATGATCGACACCATGATCAGCGGAATGACCATCATTTGCAGCAGCCTTACGTAGCCGTATCCTATCAAATTAAACCAATCGGTGGATTTCACCACCACATCGGAGGTCGAAGTGTAGATGAGCTGCAGTGCCACTCCGAACAACACACCCAGTCCGAGTCCGGCAAACACGCGTTTGGTAAACGAGATATGCTTTCTCTGCATCCAGTACAAAATACCGACCAGCAGAATCAGAACAAGGACATTGATGATAACCCAAAGCGTTTCCATCCTAATGATTCCTCCCATTCTTTAAATAAGGATATATGTGCTCCATCCTCATGTCATAAGTGCGCTAGTATGTATTCATATCCATTACAGCCCACTCTAAACATATCATTACCCGATTGAGAAAATTCCTGTCAAAATCGTTAGTTTCCCATCGATGCGGATTATGTCGACTATGTTGATCGGATTACCACTGATATCACCCTACTATCATATCATGTAAACTTCAAAAGGAGAACCACAAATATTAACAAAACCGTTTCAATCAGTTCATTGAGCGCTCCATATGTATCCCCCGTCAGTCCTCCAAGTCTTCGGCTCATCCGTTCAGCCGTTAAACTTCCAGCTGCCCAGGCTATGAATGGGATAATAAGGATTCCTCCGACTGCAATCGTCCAAAGATTAGTCTCGCCTGCCGTGATCCATAGGAAACCTACAGTAACTAGCGTTAAGAGAGCAGCCATTACGCCCGCCAGCGATCTCCTTCCGGCCGTCAATCCGTGAAATAGAGCGGCAAGCCCCTCACTTCCCCGTGCCATCGGCCAGCGATACATCGCATGGACCATAAACCAGCGGCTCCAAACCGGAGCGAGCACCAGCAGCCATGCCTCTTGTTTCCATGCCCCGGCTGACAAATCCCATACAGACATGATCAAGGAAGCCTTCAGAAGGAGCAGCAGCATACACGCCATGACGCCCATCGCACCCACACGGCTATCCTTCATGATTTCAAGCATCCGTTCGCGCGACCGATGGCTGAGCAGCGCATCCGCGCTGTCCATCCAGCCATCGAGATGAAGCCCTCCAGTCAGCGCCACCCATACAACCAGCAGGATGACGGCAGCAGGAAGGGAGGGCAGCACATAGCTTAAGCCCAGTCCCAATCCGCCAACGATAAAGCCTATGACCGCCCCTACCAAAGGATAAAAAACGACGCTCCGTTGCTGTACTTCCGGCGTAAAAGGAATTTCTCTCCGCACCGGTAGCCTCGATAGAAATTGAAAAGCGGCCGCAGCCGCTTCGATCATCTTGCTCATATGAGATACTCCTTGCTCTTGATTTCCATCGGAATTCCTGCCGTCACCAAAAATACTTCATCGCATACCTGAGCCAGCCTCTGATTCATGATCCCTGCCCAGTCGCGATATATTCGGCCTAGCGGATATTCCGGAACAATACCCGACCCCACTTCATTGGTTACCAAAATGACCATGCCCGGGTAACTCTGTACCGCTCTTGCCAGTCTGCCGATTTGAAGTCCTAACCGTTCTTCCATTGCAGCACTTCCTTCAGGCTCAGCTTGCAGCAGCACATTCGTAAGCCACAGCGTCAGGCAGTCCACTACCACCGCAGGGGCATCCGAGGCGGACTGGCCGAGCGTTTCCAGCAATTCGGGCAGTGCGACAGGCTCCTCCACCGTCTCCCAACCATAGGCTGAATCCTGCCTGCGGTCTTGATGAATCCGGATCCGTTCCCTCATCTCTTCGTCGTAGGCTTGCGCAGTCGCCACGTACGTTCCCGACTCCGATCGCTTCATGCACAGCTTCTCCGCGAATGAGCTCTTTCCGCTTCTGGCCCCGCCTGTTACCAACACGCTTCCACGATGGCTCATACGGCCCCTCCGCTGATTCCAGCGCTCTCAAACGTCGCCATCTCGTTCACGATCCTGCACGCCGCCTCGACCAGATGAAGGCACAGCACCCCGCCCGTCCCCTCGCCAAGACGCATGTCCATTTGCAGCATCGGCTGGAGTCCGAGCTCTTTCAGCAGAAGAACATGCGCCTGCTCATGCGAAACATGAGAGGCAATCATATAGGAGAGAGCGTCCGGGCAGATGCATTTGGCAACCAGCGCCGCCGCACTGGATATGAAACCGTCAATGATAACAGGACAACCGTGAGCAGCTGCACCCAGGATCAGTCCAGCCAACCCGCCGATTTCATATCCTCCAACTTTGGCGAGCACGTCGAGGGGATCATCGGCATAAGGTCTATTAACTTGTATAGCCTGTTCCACCACTCGAATCTTATGCAGCAGCCGTTCATCCGTTACGCCGGTTCCCCTTCCCACGACTTCAGATGGCTGATAGCCGGACAGAACGGAGAAGATCGCCGCACTCGGTGTCGTGTTCCCAATGCCCATCTCTCCGGTCACGAACATTTGCGTTCCTCGCGATACCAATTCGGCAGCAACCTCCGCACCGGCTACAACGGACTCCAGTGCCGCTTCCTTTGTCATCGCAGGCCCTTTGGCCATATTGGCGGTTCCTCTGCCCACGTTCCGCGACATCAGCTTCTCATGGTTCAGCTCGATCGCGACCCCGATGTCCACACAATGAACGTCTGCCCCCGCCTGACGGGCCAGCACATTCACAGCCGCCCCTCCATTCAGGAAGTTCATGACCATCTGGGGCGTTACCTCAGCCGGAAAGGCGCTGATTCCTTCTTCACAGACTCCATGATCGCCAGCCATGACAACGACGGATTTTTGGGTGAACGACGGTTTCATATTCCCTGTGATGCCCACTAACTGGATCGCTAGCGACTCCAGCTTGCCCAGACTGCCCGGAGGCTTCGTCAGCGTATCCAAATAAGCGGCTGTTTCGTTCTGCACCTCGACACTCAGCGGTTTTATGTTAGCAATGTAACGATTTAAACGATTCACGATGGTATCCGTCAATGAAATGACCTCCTCATATCTTGTTCCTAAATCTTGCATCCCCGCCCGGAACATGCGGCTGCATCGGTCAGGACCATGTGCTATTTGCCGTTAACAGCACCTGCGGAGCGCCATTCTCGGGATGGGCCACAATCGAGGGCTCTACCCGGAAGATTTGGCGTATATACGCCTCTGTCAAAACTTCTTTCGGCTTGCCAATCCCCGCGATCTTTCCCTGATCAAGCACCAGCAGCTTATCGCAAAACTGGGCTGCCAGGTTCAGATCATGCAGTACGCTGATCACGGTAATTCCGGAGGAGCTCCGCCACTGCGCCACCATATCCATAAACTGAAGCTGATAGCGGATATCCAAGTAAGTCGTCGGTTCATCCAGCATCAGCAGCGAGGGTTCCTGGGCCATCACCTTGCCAAGCGCGACACGCTGACGCTGGCCCCCGCTTAACTCGGTAAGCCGCCGTTCTTCCAGACCGTTCAAATCCAGCTTTCGGATAACGGCCTCAATGAGCGGCCATGCATCCTTATCTTCACGACCAAGCCAGTTCAGGAAGGGGAATCTCCCCATCTCCAGCACTTCCCGGACCGTAAAATCAGTAGGGTCAAGCCCTTCCTGCTGAAGCACCGCCACGATCCGTGCCAGCGCCTTTCGGGTATAGCGTCCAAGCTCCTTGCCCCGAAGGGTCACGCTTCCTGTCGAGGGACTCTCCACACCGGATAACAGCTGCATAAGGGTGGATTTACCGCTTCCGTTCGGACCGATGATCCCCCACCATTCCCCTTCGGCAATGTGAAGGTCCACACCTTCAAGAATCGGCACCTTGCCATAGGCTTTGCCAAGTCCTTGAGCTGTAATCATGATAAACCCTCCCTGCGCCTTTTTTTGTTCCGGTATAGCAAATACGCAAAGAACGGAGCGCCTATGAATGCCGTAACTACACCCAGCGGTATTTCCGTTGGTGCCAGCACGGACCGTGCCGCCGTATCGCACCAGACCATGAACACCGCGCCGCCAAGAGCAGACAGTGGAACAATGACGCGGTAATCGGAGCCGGTGATCAGCCGGATCATATGCGGTACCACAAGTCCCACGAATCCAATCACGCCGGAAACCGACACGGCTGCTGCGGCGAGCAGGGTAGCAACGATGAGCACGCTGGTCTTCAGCCGATCCACATTCAAGCCCATATGGGCGGCCTGCCGTTCCCCCAGCGACAAAATATTAAGCGCTCGCGACCTGCTCCATAAGTATATAAAACCTGCGATAAAATACGGGAAAAGGATGGCCGTATACGACCATCCACGCATGCTCAGGCTCCCCATCGTCCAGTACAGGATCTGGTTCACCGTATCTTTGGACATGACCGTCAGAAAGGAAACGACGGCGCCCAGAAACGACTGCATCACCACGCCGGACAGAATGAGCCCGTGGATCGGCAGCTTTCCTTGATCCCTCGCCAGCAGCAGAACGACCCACAAGGTCCCTGCTCCGGTCAGAAACGCTACAAGCGGAAGTGTGTAACCTCCGGCAAAGGAGTATTCCATCCCGAAAAAAATCAGGGATGCTGCGCCAAGCGCAGCACCCGAGGATACACCGAGCGTAAACGGATCCGCCAGCGGATTGCGCAATACCCCTTGAAAGGCGGCTCCGGCGACGGCCAGGGAGGCTCCTACGAGCATCCCAAGCAATATGCGCGGCAATCTCACCTTCATTAAGATTTGCTCGGATGAAGCTTCCCAGCCCGGAACGATGGAATCGCCGATTCCCGGCAGCCGGTGCAGCAGCATCGCCCCAATCTCTCTCACAGGCAGGTGCACGGAGCCGATTCCGAGACTGACAACCAAGGTTAACAGTAATAGGATGATGCCGGCCGCACCGAATCCTGCAAGTTTTTTACTCATGGATTCATCAGTTCCGGATAAACGGCCTTCGCCACTTCAATCAACCCTTGCGTTACACGGGGACCCGGACGGCTTAACAGATTCGCATCCACGGATATGACCTGATCGTTCTTGATGGCTTCGATCTGATCCCAGCCGCCGCGCTCCTTGATCAGCTGATCCAATGTTTTCTTGGTTGCTTCGTCAACGACATCGTCCGTGTACAGAATGACGTCGGGGTTTGCAGCGATAATATTCTCCTCGCTGATTTCGAACCAGCCTTCCGCTTCGCCGGCTGCGTTAACGCCGCCAGCTAAGGTGATGATCTCATCCATAAACTCGCCCTTGCCGACGGTCCATCCTGGAGAGAATTCCACATACACTTTCTTCTTGTCTTCATCCTTCACAGATTTCACGGCTTCTGTAACGGTAGTCAATTCCTGCTTCATCTGATCCACGACGGCTTTCGCTTCCGCTTGACGGTCCGTAATTTGTCCGATCAACTGGATGTTCTCCATTACGGCATCGATGGTTTTCGGATCATTGACGAACAGGGTCACGCCAAGCTCACGCAATTTCTCGGCATTCTCGGCATTCATCGAAGCGGCGAATACCACATCGGCATCGGCTGCAATAATAGCCTCTTCATTTACTTGGAACCCGCCCAATTTAGGCTTGGATTTGGCCGCTTCCGGATAATCGTCATTATCGGACACGCCCACAATTTCCTCATCCAGGCCCAAAGCGAACAGTTTTTCCGTCTCGGACGGTGTCAGGGATGCAATTTTGGCCGGAGCTTTCTCAAACGTCATTTCAACCCCGGTTGAATCCTTGACGGTCAGCGGATACGTCGTTTTAAGCTCTTCGCCCGAATCCGCAGGCGCTTCGTTATTCTGCTCTTCCTGCTGTGCCGGCGGCGTTGTATCCTTCGGCGCAGCTTCTTCGCCTCCACAGCCGATCAAGGCCAGAGCCATCAGTATGGCTACCAGAAGTACGGACCATGTTTTGTTCAATGCTTTCATCTCTTGAAATCCCCCTATACATAATTGAGAACCTGGCGCTGCGAGTTTACATTCCTTCGACCGATCCTTACCGGGAGAAAAAAACATCAATCGTCATACTCCAAAGATGCAAAAATCCCCGACTCCTCGTAAACAAGGAATCAGGGATTACGTTTTAACATAAGGACATCTGGATCACTGTTCACAGATAGCGCCTTAAACTTCCGCCCACACATGCTGCATGGGTCCGGCAACGTAATCCTCTCCTCGAAGGACCGTCATTCATTCGCCGAGGGCAGGTCTCCTGACTTGCAGGCTGTAACGACTTCTCCGCCTTCCCAAGCGCTTTTGGCTCAGTGGCATATGGAGAAGTCCCTGCTTCACAGTGGCGGGACCGTGCCGGACTTGCACCGGCTTCCCTATTAACCCGGCAGATGACAATAAATGCCCTCTGTCCGGGACCCTCGCAAATAATATGAATTTATGTATGTTAGGCCAAGCATGGTTTCTCTGCCCAAGATTATAGGCGATAAACCTCCCTCTTACAACCGAAAGTTTCGGTCATTTCAAATGCCTTATGATACGGATTTATCCCGTTATCGCCCATTCCGCACCGATATCATACGATTTCGTTTAATCGCTTAACCGTACGCCTTGCCAGCGTTCTCCGTCCCATGTCAATTGCAGCTTGAGCTCCTCGCCCGGCGACACCTGCGTCTCCCAGAATTCCGTATGCGGAAGGACTGCTGCAGCGATCTGCCGGATGACGCCTCCATGGGTCACCACAAGCACATCAAGCTCCGCCCTTTGTGCTCCAAGGACATAACCAACTGGCATTGCCTCTGCCTCTGCCTCTGCCTCTGCCTCTGCCTCTGCCTCTGCCTCTGCCTCTGCCTCTGCCTCTGCCTCTGCCTCTGCCTCTGCCTGCACAAGGGTATCCGGATCTTCCTCTACATGCAACAGTTCCTTTAAATCCAAATGCAATCCGGTCAAGAATGCCTGAAGCCGGGAACGGAACGCCTCCCAGCTCTCCCCATTCGGCGGCGTAACTTCTGCGGGGTTATCAATCCAGCGCCGATAGGAGATATCCGATTTCAAATCCTCGTAGGTTTTCCCTTCCCAATCTCCGAAATCGAGCTCGCGCAGCCGCGGATCATACATCACTCCCGGTATAATCCTGCCCAAAACTTCATCATCAGGAATAGCAGCCATTTTGGAGTCCGATAGGATAACATTCAGCGTCTGTCTGCATCGAAGGAGATCGCTGCAATAGATCCGGACAAACTGCCCGGTAAAAAACCTATCCCGAAGCGGGAGGAGCTGTTCCCTTTCCTCAATCAGGATTCCCTGATCCTCATGGCCGAGATAACGGCGCTCCTCGTTCCACAACGTGCGGCCGTGACGGACCAGATGCAGCGTGATCCTCATATCCATAGGCTTCCTCCGGCTGCGGCAACAAGTCCAAGCACCAGGGTACCCAGTAACGTAAACAATACCGATACGCCCAGCAGCAGACGGTTTGTCACCCGAATATGCTCCGCTTCAAGCGGGCGTTCGGGATCCCCCATATAAGCCCGGAACGAGATCACGCCTTGATAGGAATTCTCGCCTCCCAGACGAACCCCCAGCGCACCGGCAACGGCCGATTCCGGGAAGCCGCTGTTCGGACTGGGGTGCTTTCGCGCATCCCTTCTGACCATTTTGATCGCTTTTTTCCATTGCAGCGACAACATGGCAGCCACCATGGTCAACAGTCCTGCCGTCAGACGTGCCGGTATCCAATTGGCGATATCGTCCAGCCTTGCGGATGCCCAGCCGATATGCTGGTATTTGTCGTTTTTATATCCGACCATGGAGTCGAGCGTATTCACGGCCCGGTAGGCCATCGCCAGCGGCGCTCCCCCGATCAGGGCAAAAAACAACGGAGCGATGACCGCATCCACGATATTCTCCGCAACCGTCTCCACCGTTCCCCGCACGATCTCCGCCTCATCCAGATGACCGGTGTCTCTTCCGACAACCATGCTGAGCGAGCGCCTGGCCTCCGCGATATTCCCGGAGCGAAGATGGCCGTAGACCTCCAATCCGGCTTCACGCAGCCCTTTGATGGCAATCGTGGTGGCAATAAGCACGATCTCTACTCCCCACGCTAGCCAAGGATGAATCGCTCCGCACAGCTCCAGCAGCAGCCATGCCAGCACGAAGGATCCGCCGGCAACGATCACCGGCAGCAGAATGCCCGCTCGCTTCAGGCTCTGAGCGGTAGTCGCCCGTTGGCGTATCCAGCCTTCAACCCGGCGAATGGCTTTCCCCATGCCGATGACAGGATGGGGAAGCCATCTCGGATCTCCGATCAGCAGGTCCAGCACGACCGCTGCCCAAATGACCCATACGACGGTCATATCCGGTCCTCTCTTTCGGTAATAATGCTTTCCGTAACACTCTCGTAGACAAGACGGCCGATCATGCCGCCCAGATCGGTTGCGGTTCCGGCATAATGGTGGTTCACGCCATACGCTGCATTGCCGCTGACCCCAAGGACCATTGCGTCCGTTGTCGTTCCGGTCGCAACGCCTCCGGTCTCATGATCCCTCACGCCCAGATCATGCAGCGCAGCGGCTTTCGCTTCCGTCGCCGTCAGCATCGCGTTCACCATGCAAGCCGGCGTCATCATCCCGTCCACCATCAACATGATATTAATCGTGCCCGGCTGATAAGCGGCAAAGGTCGTACGACTCGACCCGGCACGGGCTGCATTGCCCACGCCGGCGGTGGTGCAGCACAGGATGGAGGCTTGTTCACTCCGCTCTTCCCAAATAGAGGCATACTTCAGTTTTACCGCTGTCATCAATCCAGCTGTGGATTCAGTCGGATAACCGTGAACAGCCATAAAGTTAACCATATCGTTCACAGGGTCGCTGCAATCGTAATGCTTGTCCACATAACGGTTTACGATATGATCCAAATGCAGAAATCCGCCGCCGTATATGGCGCTGCTTATGGACGCAGCCGGCTCCGGAAGCGAGATCCGGATATGCGGATGCTGCCGCTCCGATTCCAAGTACACTGTGGCTCCCGGCCATACATCCGAGCAATACAGACGCGTGTTGCCTTTCAGAAAAGGTACTGCCATGTTTTTTTCTCTCCCTGCTCCTTAAATATCTGAACCAACTGTACCTGTAGCGTTCTTCCTATAGCTCTGCTGCTAGACATCCCTATGTCACGCCAGCAGAAGAATTTCCAAGGACCTCCGCGGTTATGGCCAGCAGCCTGTCATTAGCTCCGGCATCCTTAACGGCTAGCCGGATATGACGCTCACCAAGGCCCGGGTACATGGCGCAGCTGCGGACAAGCACGCCGCGTCTGCCCATCTCCGACTGAAACCTTTCGGCACTCCATGGCCGCGGAAGCTCCATGAGTAGAAAATTAGCCTCGCCCGGCGTAACGTCTAGCTCCAGCGCTTGTAACTCCCGTATGAGCTTCTCGCGCTCTGCGCGAATCAATTGCAGCGTATCCAGTTCATATTCCCTGCCGCTGCCAAGACAAGCCTCTCCGGCAAGCAGCGCCAGTCCATTGACGCTCCACGTCACCTGTTTGCCTGCCATCTTGCGTATCACGTCAGGATGCGCGACCGTATATCCGAGCCGCAGGCCCGGAATCGCATAAAACTTGGTCATCGACCGGACAATGACCGTCCGCGGATAGTCCTGCAGCTCCGGCATCAAGGTCTGTCTGTCCACCGGCGGAATGAAATCGATGAAGGCTTCATCCAGCACCAGCCAGGTCCCTTCTTGCTCTGCACATACCGCTATATCACGGATATCCTCCAGGCTGTATTGAACCCCGTTCGGATTGTTGGGCTGGCCCAAAAACACGAGATCCGTACGGGCCAACAGCTCCATAACATCCGCCTTGTCTGCTCTCCAGTCCCTCTCCGGATGTCCGCACACGGAGTGGATGTCCGAACCAAATTTTAAGGACAATTCCCGATATTCGGAAAAACACGGGTCAACTACGCCCACAATCCCTGGCGTAAGACCCATCAACAATAGCGCCATGCACTCTGCCGCTCCGTTGCCGACAAGGATTCGTCTGGTATCGGTGCCTAACTCAGCTGCGAGCCGCTCCTTGAACCTGCGGTGTCCCGGATCCGGATAACGAATGACCGCACTCATTCCCTCTTGCAAGGCCGTCATAACGCCTTGCGGCGGTCCGAGCGGGTTAATATTGGCGCTGTAATCCAGGAAAGCCGAGGCTTTCCTTCCGAATGCAGCAGCCGCCGTCTCCACGTCTCCTCCATGGCCGTACACCTCGATCAAGGGCTGTTTTTTGTCGTTCATAAGGGCTCCTCCTGTTCCATGTCCCGGCTCTTGCAAGCCCTGCCGTTATGTAATGCCATCATTATGTCGCTACCGTCCCTGCCTCGTCAACATGGAATGCTTTGTCTCTGCCTTAAAATTGGTTTACAATAGTCTGGAAGCACCACATTTTGATTTGTGACGACGGAGGATACTATGCTATTTATCGATAATCAGGGGATCCACGATCCTTCCATTAACCTAGCGATTGAAGAATATGCCTTGAAGCACTTGTCCATGGACGAGAGCTACCTTCTTTTTTATATCAACAAGCCTTCCATTATTATCGGAAAGCATCAGAATACGATCGAAGAGATCAACCAGGAATACGTTCGTGACAACAACATTCAGGTTGTGCGCCGGCTGTCCGGGGGCGGAGCCGTATACCATGATCTCGGCAACCTGAATTTCAGCTTCATTACGAAGGATGACGGACAGTCCTTCCACAACTTCCTGAAGTTCACGCAGCCGGTTATCGACTTCCTGCAAAAGATGGGCGTGCCCGCCGAGCTTAGCGGCCGGAATGACCTGCAGGTCGGCGAGAAGAAAATTTCGGGGAACGCGCAGTTTTCGACGCGGGGACGCATGTTCAGCCACGGCACGCTCATGTTTGACCTGAACCTGGATGATGTCCAAGCCTCGCTGAATGCCAATCCGGAAAAATTCAAATCCAAGAGCACCAAATCCGTCCGCAGCCGCGTGGCGAACATCAAGGAGCTGCTTGGCACGGATATGACGATTGAACAGTTCCGCGCCGAGCTGCTTCGCTCGATTTTCGGTATGGAACCGGATCAAGTACCGCAATACGTCCTTCAAGAGAAGGACTGGGAGATGATCAACCAGATCTCGAAGGAACGCTACCAGAACTGGGATTGGAACTATGGGCTATCCCCGGAAAGCAATGTGAAGCATGCCAAGAAGTTCCCGGTGGGCATTATCGATATCCGAATGGACATCCGTGAAGGACATATCGGAGAGATCAAGATTTACGGCGACTTCTTCGGCGTCGGCGATGTCGCTGATATCGAGAACCTGCTCCGCGGCAAACGGTATGAAGAAACAGCGGTGCGCACCGCGTTATCCGGTATCGACGTCAAGTTTTACTTCGGCAACCTTGAGCTCGACGATCTGATCGGCTTGATTTTCCTTGAGGAATAGAGCCGGCTCGTATTAAATAAGCCTCCCGCCCGTATGCAACATGCACAAGGGTGGGAGGCTTTTTCATTTCAAACAGGTATACCTCGGATCAAGAGGAGGCCATAAACACATACCAAACGAGGACCAGCGTTAACACAATGCAGGCATTCTCTACCGTGCGTCCCCATTTGCTTCCTGTGCTCATGATTTTCAGTTTAATTCTCCATTTGAACGGAGGAAGCGGGCGGATTCCGCGATTGGTCAATGCATCTGCAAGCAAATGAATGGAGTAGGATAAACCGCCGGCAAACCATAGGCTTTCCCCACCGATCTTACCCTGCGATGCGAAATACAGCAGGCCCGTCCATCCGGCAGCGGCATAGACGGTATGGGTTAACCCCCGGTGGGTCACCAAGGAGCCTGCAATAAGCACGCTGCCTGCGATCGTGTTCCACGGGCTGAAGCCCTGCCCAAATGATATCAGTCCGAGACCGATCAGGAACATGACGATATGGCGCAAGGTCCGGCTTGGCAGGTACGAAACCACCCCGATCAGTCCGGCCAGGGCGATGTTCCAGGGGGCATACTCCTTGCCGTAGAAGACAACAAAGATGGCTGCGCCGATCATGGCCAGCTGAAGGATTCGCAGCAACCCGGAAGGAATCGCTTTGCGCACCAGCAGAGAGTTGGGCTCGTCAATATCGGGAAGCAGCGCGCTAACCAAAGCCACTGCGGCAGCCGGCAATGTGACAGGCACTCCGCTCATGCCCATGACGGATAACGTGACCCCTGTGCTAATAATCAAATGAGCTCTGCCCATCATGATGACAATCTTCCTTTCTAAGCTCAATGCTGACTATGGGATCGATGGATCGCTTGCCGACCTTCACCTCCGATAGCCCAGGGTCATGAGAATGTACGTTCGGTTCATTAGTATAGCAAAATCATCCTCTTTCTGTCTACCCCTTCCACTTGGGTTAGGCCTAAAAATGGTTGTCCGATTCTCTGATATGGGATACAATTTGATCACTTGCCCAAGGTTACGACCTGGGACGAATGCACGGGAATCTCATCAGGAGTTTCACGCCTTCAGGAAAGGATGACTACCGAGTGAATCGCTCACGAATTGCCGATCTCAGCCTGCTTCTGGTGGCCATGATGTGGGGATCTACGTTCCTCATCGTTCAGCATGCGGTTCGCGTGCTCCCGCCGATGGCTTTCAATTCGGTCCGCTTTCTGGGAGCGGCCCTGCTCCTTGCATGGATCATCACCCTCCTCTACCGGAGCCAGTGGAAGCTAATATCCGGCAAAATGCTGCTGCATGCTTGCCTGCTGGGTCTTTTTTTATTTATAGGGTACGCCTTTCAAACCGCGGGTCTTTTGCACACGACCACGTCCAATACAGGCTTCATTACCGGCTTGTCCGTCGTGCTGGTCCCTTTCATATCCTATGCTCTGCTAAGGCACTCCATCTCCAAATTCACCTGGATCAGCGCTTTGCTTGCGGTGGCAGGGCTGTATCTGCTTACCTTCACCGGATCCGGCATGAGCCTGAATAAAGGGGATTTGCTGGTGCTCGTTTGCGCCATCGGTTTTGCGCTCCATATCGGTTACACGGGCGTTTATGCCGAGAGATACCCTGCTTTGCTGCTGGCGGCGCTCCAGATGGCTGTCGTGGGGATATTGAGCTTAGCGGCATCTGCGCTAACCGAGCATGTCGGCAATGTGACCAACCTGATGGGGAAGCTGACCCAGCCGAACGTGCTGTGGGCGCTGGCTGTATCCATCGGACCTACCAGCGCATTCGCCTTCTGGATCCAAACCGTCTGTCAAAAATATACGACGCCGTCCAGGGTGGCCATCATCTATGCAACGGAGCCGGTATTCGCCGCGCTGACCGGAATCCTGTTCGCGGGAGAGCGGCTTACGCTCATCGGCGGCATCGGTTGTCTATGCATTTTGGCAGGAATGATGATTGCGGAATTGAAGTCTGCGCCACAGAAGGTACAATAGAGTTAAAGACAGAGACAGAAACAAAAGGAGAGATACCCATGACAACTTACAAATTGATGGCCATCGACATTGACGATACCTTGATCAATGACGATAAGGAAGTAACCCCCGGCGTCCAGCAGGCGCTTGAGCAAGCCGTAGCCCACGGTGTCGTTGTGACACTGGCAACCGGGCGTGCCTATGCGTCCGCTCAAGCTATTGCGCGTCAAACCGGACTCAACGTTCCCATTATCACCTACCAGGGCGCCCTGATTAAAAATCTGCTCGACGAGAAGGTTCTCTATGAACGCTTCGTCCCCGTCGATGCAGCCGTGAAGCTGTATGAATACTGCGTAGAGCACAATCTCCATCTGCAAACCTACATCGATGACAAGCTGTATGCCCGTGAAGAGAATCAGAAGCTGATCGATTACTGCGCCCTGAACCGGACGCCGTATTACATCGAGCCTGATTTTATGAAAATGGTTCAGCAACCGACCCCGAAAATGCTCATCATTGACGATCCGGACTATCTGGATGAACTCATCCCTGTATTCCGTGAGCTGCTGGGCGATGACATGCACATTACCAAATCCAAACCGCATTTTCTAGAGTTCATGCATAAGGAAGGCACGAAGGGACATGCACTCACCTTCCTTGCCGATCATTTCGGCTGCGACCTCAAGGAAACCATCGCTGTCGGCGATTCCTGGAACGATCACGAGATGCTGGAAGCCGCCGGTCTTGGCGTCGCTATGGGCAATGCGATCGAGCCGCTTAAGGCAATTGCCGATTACGTTACGCTTGGGAATAACGAAGACGGCGTGAAACATGTCATTGATAAATTCGTGCTCAACCAAGGTTAATATCCGGAACAAATAAATCTGCGCAATTAAGCCTCCATGATATCCATGGGGGCTTGTTCATGTCCTTTAAAAAACGCAGCCAGTGCGTTCCCTAACAGGTCACGAGGGACGGCGCAAAGCCGTCAATGCCTGTCCGTCATTCCCGATCCGGGTTAAACGTTAGAATCGGCTTCAGAAGCGCCGCATCGTTGAACTCCAGCAGGCCAACCTCCATGCACAGCTCCATCAATTTATGAATGCCGTTGTATTGCTGCAGATTCCGTTGATGGATGACGGACAACGCTTCGCGAACCATTTTTTGGGCCTGTTCAATGCTCTGATGCTCCACGGCCTGAATAATCTCCTTGATACTCTCCAAGTAATATACGGTCCGCCTGAGCGAGCGGATCAGCAAAATCTGCCTGACTTGCGACGGGGTATACAGCCGATATCCATTCTCGGGGTTTCGATCCGGGGTGATCAAGCCTTCCTTCTCCCAGTGACGGATGGCGGACGATTCCACGTTGGTCAGTTCGGCGACCTCGCCGATTGTCATATGGGGTTTGAGCTTTTTATCCTTGATGATGTTAAGTTCGGGATTCTCGAGCAAGGCAAGCGTTTCGTCCGCAATGTTTTTTTCCTGCAGCAGTTTGACCTGCTCCCCATTCACGAGCCAGAGGGCTTCATCCATCTCCCTCTTCTGAATGTGGCGAATCACATCATAAGTAACCGCGTAACCAAAGCCCGGAAACATGGCGCGCAGACAACGGAAGTAAGCCATATGCATTTGCGTGTATAAACGGTAGCCCTTCTCGTTCCGGGCAGGAGGGGGTACCACTCCCCAAGATTCATAATGCCTTAAAGCACTCGTGCTGATTTGCAGCTCTTTGGCGATATCTTTCGGCTTGTAGTAATGCATGCCGTTCCCTCCCCAATCACGATTGAGAACCTACTTTACCAGAATCGCAAGCCATTGGCAAACCCTAAATTAAAACATTAAAGTGCTTTGAGAATGACTGTTGGACGACATCCCGGCTTGGTTGGATCCGCTGCAAGACATCTTCTCACTTGCATCAATGTTGTATATTGAGTGGTGTAGAGGCAAGATGAACTTATTATTAACCGCGGGAGGCTGATTATGATGAACGTGAACATAACCGAGGAGTTTCCACAGAATCAAGAATACATGGATCTAAAAGCAGTTGCAGGGCTGCCTGAGGTTGAGATTTCGGCCATAGCAACAGCGCTAAACCGCAGCGTGCTGTCCCTTCTGGCCAGAGACGACAATGACCGGCTGATCGGGATGGGAAGGGTCGTAGGCGATGGCGCTTTCTATTTTCAACTGGTGGATATTATGGTTGCGGCCTCCCACCTTGATCAAGGGGTTGAAGAGATGATCGTGTCCGAGCTGCTCTCCCGGCTGGCAAAAATAGCGCCAAGCGGAGCCGAAGTCACCGTCATCACTGACGTGCCCGGAATCAAGCTGTACCAACATGCCGGCTTCAAGCTGCTGTACCCTGATCGATACGGCATGGCCAGGTCTGTGTAAGAGAGCGGGGCCTTCAAACCTGTGTATGGCATCTCACTGGGCTGCGAATTGGTTCCGCTGCATCTCGCTTTCTTTCATTATTCAAATAGTCCTCGAATTGTTGATAAATCAATATTGACTCATGAAACGGCTGTTCCGGATTGTTTCTATTGTGGTATAATCAATATATAGGAAGCGTAAAATAATAAAAGTCACGATGCTCGATACATCGTGACTTTTAACAAAGGCCAGTGGGCTACCCACGGCGAGAGATTCATACGAAATGAAAAACCACCGGTTATGAACTGACCCCATAAAGTTAGACATATTATTTTATTAGGCAATTTGTTGGGCATGAGTTCGGTACTGTACCGGACTCATGCCTTTTAGTTTTGCTTTAATTCGCTTGTGATTGTAATAATCGATATATGTAGAAAGTTCTTGTTTAAA